>NZ_JAHOCB010000146.1:0-315 GCF_019125875.1 Erysipelatoclostridium sp. MSK.23.31
ACGGCATGACCTGTCTTTCCAGCCATTGCAGAGTGCGTTCCATATTGACAGGTACGGGGTTCATTTCAAAAGGTAAACTGTCATGGGAAATGAATATCTCCCACAGCGGATAATCGGGAAATTGCACAAAATCAGTAATAAGGTAAAACACCAACCCATGAGGGTTATATGTCAATAACAATTCCTCAACTGCCTGTACTGCCTTTTTATCACGCAGACGAATTTCAAAACGGTTGATAATATCCGTATGTTTCTTTTTGGTTGCCTGTTCCTTTTGTTTTTCATACAGGCAGAAATATTTTGTGCTTGCCTTTG
>NZ_JAHOCB010000147.1:0-308 GCF_019125875.1 Erysipelatoclostridium sp. MSK.23.31
CCTCATTATTTTATATTTCCAACTCTTAACGGGTTATAAAATTGGTTTGCAATTTCCTTTTTAACATCTTCAAGATCAATAGTTACTTTTACATTTTCACTAATATAAATATCTCTTAAATCTCTTTTTCTAATCATTGGTGCAACACAATCAGCTTTCATATCCATAGCATAATCCGCATGATGTTGTAGTGGTAATTCAGCTAATGCACAAGCTACCATTCTTTTATAATTACAAATGCTTCGTTTTTTACACACTTTACATTTTGTTGCTAACATTGTTAAAAATCTCATTATTTAAACCTCATC
>NZ_JAHOCB010000148.1:0-302 GCF_019125875.1 Erysipelatoclostridium sp. MSK.23.31
AGCAACTGACTTGTAATCAGTAGGTTGAGGGTTCAAGTCCTTTAGCCGGCACCATGATGGAGGAGTAGCGAAGTGGCTAAACGCGGCTGACTGTAACTCAGTTCCTTTGGTTCGGTGGTTCGAATCCGCCCTCCTCCACCATTCATTGGGGTATAGCCAAGCGGTAAGGCAACAGACTTTGACTCTGTCATCTCCCTGGTTCGAATCCAGGTACCCCAGCCATTAATAATGACCCGCTAGCTCAGCTGGTAGAGCATCTGACTTTTAATCAGAGGGTCAGGCGTTCGAATCGCCTGCGGGTC
>NZ_JAHOCB010000019.1:0-69529 GCF_019125875.1 Erysipelatoclostridium sp. MSK.23.31
AATGAAATAATACTATATCTAGACATAAAAAAGTAGGATAATTATTGAAGATTATACATCTTCTAATCCTACTTTTTGTTTAGTACCCTATATTATTTTAAAGCACCATTTTAAATAACTAAACCAACACTTTCATTAATTCTATAAAATTATACTTTTTCAACAGACATTACTACAATTACCGCACCTATTAATGATAGAACAGCACTAATTAACAGTACTTGGCTAACACCAACTGAATCTAGTAACATCCCACCAATCAAGTTACCAAAAACCCCTGCTACTGTCATTGAAGTAGTCACAAATGATTGACCTTTAACCATATCTTGTGGGGCAATTTTACAATTCACATAATAAACAGATGCCGGAATAAATAAAGCATAAGCCCCCATTTGGAAAGCTTGAGCTATATAGATCATTGTCATTCCATCTGCAAAATAAGTAATCACATGTTTTACTAAGAATAGAATAATAGAAATTTTAATTAACGTTCCACAATTAACTTTTTTACTAAGCTTCGTAAAATATGCCATTGTCGGTAATTCTAACATCGCTGCTAAAAATACAGCATTTCCCATATCACTACTATTACCGCCTACATTAGTAATTATTTGGATAAAGAAATTATTAATAATTGTATGGGCAAAATAAACAAAAACAAACCCTAATAAAAATACAATAAATTTTTTATATTTACCAGCAAATCTTAGCAAACCTTCATTATTTACTGCAACTTCATCCTCGTCATTTGTCTCAACTGCAACTTCGATTTGTTCACTTTTTGGCAATACATAGCCATGAACAACAATAAATAATAGTGCATTAAAGACAACATAACATACTGGTAATAAATCCGGACTAAAAGCATCAACTGCATGTCCTAATACCATTGATGCAACAGCGTAAGCAACAGACCCCAGCCCTCGAGCCAAGCCATAATTCACTTGAATTCCATACTTTTCAAAAACAAATGCCAAAGTATTCATTAGCGGCATTATCGTTGTCATTAATGAAAAGATTGATACAATCAAAATAAAAATAATTGCCTGATTACTTGGAACTACTAATAAAATTGCAGATAAAGCAATTGCTATTGCAACGATAGTTGTAATAATTTTACGAATTTCAATCTTTTGATTCTTATCAGCAAAAGTTGCTAATGCCGGTTGCATGAACACCGCTAAAATATTGCATAGGGACAAAATTATACCAATTGTTGAATTACTAAAACCTTTGTGCAATAGGTATACTGAGGCATATCCCATCATTGCGGCAAAGGTTGCAAAATAAAATACTTGACTGGCTACATACTTGATATTTAAACTTTTTACTCTACTCATTTTCCTACCTCATTAAATCGCTTTCATTATTTCTAATATATCATTATTTTTAATATTAAATCCAGCATTTTCAAAAGTTGAAAAGTCGCTTTCATCAATATTAATCGATACCGGCATTTTTATTTCCAATGTTACTAAAATATTATCATATTTTTATATATATTTTCATTGATAATCAAAAAGCCACATCAGTGCTTGCTGTTACTATAACCATTCCCTCACTCTCTAACTTCTCAAGCCTATAAAATTATTATAACTAAAAATCATTTCAAATGAAATCTTAATCTTTTCAGTCAGTAAAATCAGATTAATTCTTTTGTGAAAAATATTGTAACAGCTTGCTTTTATTATCATCTTAGTTGACAAATTTTGTTCATTGGAATATTATACAAATATAGTTAGCTTAAGCTAACTAAAAGGAGAGATATTATGAAACTAGTATTAGTACGTCATGGAGAAAGTGACTGGAATAAATTAAATCTTTTTACAGGATGGACAGATGTAGATTTAAGCCAAACTGGCCATCGAGAAGCAATACAAGCAGGCACGATTTTAAAAAATGAAGGTTATGAATTTGATGTATGCTACACTTCTTATCTGAAAAGAGCCATTCACACATTAAATCATATATTAGATGAAATGGATCTCTGCTGGCTGCCTGTCAATAAAAGCTGGAAACTAAACGAACGTCATTATGGTGCTTTACAAGGATTAAATAAAGCGGAAACTGCAGAAAAATACGGTGAAGAACAGGTGAAAATTTGGCGTCGTTCATTTGATGTACTGCCACCAGCTTTAAATATAAATGATAAACGCAGCGCGCAAAAGCAGGCAATGTATCGAAATATTGACTCTGCTCTTTTACCAGCAGGTGAGAGCTTAAAAACAACAATTGAGCGGGTTATTCCTTATTTTAATGAAACAGTAAAAAAAGATATGCAGGCTGGTAAACGAGCCTTAATTGTTGCACATGGTAATTCATTAAGAGCGTTGGTTAAATACTTTGATAAGTTAAGTAACGAAGCAATCATGAATATTAATATTCCAACTGGAATTCCTTTAGTATATGAATTTGATGATGAATTTAAAGTAATAAAACATTACTATTTAGGTGATGAAACGCTATTAAAAGAGAAGATCGATGCTGTTGCTGATCAGGGTAAAAAACTAGTTACTGTTTAATTATGATTGAAACATTGATCCTTTTAGCATTATTGCTAAGTTTAATTTTCTATATTAAAGCTTATTTAAAAAAAATTCTTTTAAAGCGTTATCATCAATAAAGCACATATACTTGAAATACCTCTAAATTAAATAATCCTCAAAAAGTCAACTTATACATTATTCAAAAGTTGGCTTTTTTATTTATTCCAATTAAATTTTTATAAAAACAAATTTATTACTTTCAACCTAAAATTTTATTGTAACGATTGACATCAAGTGCAATTACTTTTATACTGATAATTAGATTATCGATAATTTAATTATCAGTATAAAAGGAGGCGATAAATTGTCAAAACCCGATAAATCTATTGATCCAAAAATTTTAAAAAGTGCTAAAGAAGAATTTTTATCACAAGGTTATGAGAAAGCTTCTTTGAAAACAATCTGTGCAAATGCAAAGGTTACTACAGGGGCACTTTACAAACGCTATAAAAGTAAAGAGGAATTATTTACAGCAGTAGTTACCCCTACTTTAGAAGCTTTAAATGAAGTCGCTGACAACCGTAGGATCAATTTTGAAACAGTTACAGAATTTGAATTAATTGAAGCCTGGAATATGAATAACGATGTAATGTTATGGTGGTTTAAATTTTTATATAGCCATTATGATGGCTTTATTCTATTACTATCATGCTCACAAGGTACTTCCTTTTCTAATTTTACTCACGACTGGGTTGAAAAAATGTCCATCTATACTTATGAATATTATCTTGAAGCTAAAAATCGAGGAATTTTTACTACGGAAATCAGTAAAACGGAATTTCATACTCTACTATCTTCTTTTTGGACTACGATCTATGAGCCATTCATCCATGGTTTTAGTTGGGAGCAAATAGAGAATCATTGCCAAATTGTCTGCCATTTCTTTAACTGGTACCAAGTTCTTGGATATACACGTTAAACTCCCTAGATGGGAGTTTTAAAAAAAACTTAGGTTAGCTAAAACTAACCAGAAAGAAGGGATTACATGCTTAAAAAAGTATTAGAATACGCTGGTGATTATCGAAAAAAAACTTATCAAGCTATTGCCACAATGCTGATTGGAGTAGGAATGAATATCTTACCGTTTCTTTTTATCTATCAAATTATTACACCTTTAATCATGCATCAGCAAATAAGCACTCATTATATTATTTTTAGAGTTATTGCCATTGCAATTTCACTTATCTTATATGCCGTTTTTTATGTTAAAGGTCTTGCCTTATCACACCAAAGTGCATATCACACATTAAAAAATCTACGAATTTCTTTACAATGTAAACTTGAAAAGCAACCATTAGGAGTTATTCAAGAAAAAGGAGTTGGTGCTCATAAAAAAACTTTTATTGATGATATTGAAGCAATTGAACTACTATTGGCACATGCTTTGCCGGAAGGCATCTCGAACTTAGCTATTCCCCTCTTCATCTATATTGTTATGTTTATTGTTGATTGGAAACTTGCCTTATTATCTTTAGGTTCTCTTCCCATTGGTTTATTAGCGATGGGGGCAATGTTCAAAATTGGTATGAAAGAAATGAGTAATTACTACGTAGCTGCACAAAAAATGAATAATACTATTATTGAATATGTTAATGGAATGGAAGTTGTTAAAGTATTCAATCGCGATGGTGAATCATATCATCGTTTTGAAAATGATATACGTGGATATCGTGATTTCACTCTTGCCTGGTACAAAGCTTGTTGGCCATGGATGGCACTCTATAATAGTATTTTACCGTGTGTAGCTTTACTTACTCTACCATTTGGATCTTGGTTAGTTCTTCACAACTATTCGAATTTACCTGACTTAGTTCTTATTCTTTGCTTATCATTCGCAATTGGTACTCCGCTTTTACGGGCTTTGGCGTTTGTCTCAACTTTACCACAAATCAGTTATAAAATTGAGTCTCTTGAAAAAATGTTAAGTGCACCGCCACTACAACAAACATCTGATTGTTTTAAAGACAGAAACCATCATATCAGCTTTGATAATGTTAGTTTTGCATACAATAATAATGTAGTTTTACATAATATTAACTTAGAAATTAAAGAAGGCTCACTAACGGCTTTGATTGGGGAATCTGGAAGTGGAAAAAGCACATTAGCAAAACTGCTTGTTCATTTTTATGATGTCCATTCAGGTTCGATCAAAATAGGAAATCAAGATTTACGACAAATGAGCATTGAAACGTTAAATAATCAAATTGCCTATGTATCACAAGAACAATTTCTATTTAATACAACTTTGATGGAAAATATTAGAATGGGACGGCTTGATGCTAGTGATGAAGAAGTTTATCAAGCAGCTAGTAAAGCACAGTGTGATGAATTTTTAAGCCGTCTTGAATTAGGAATTCATACTTTGGCAGGTGATGGAGGAAAACAATTATCCGGTGGTGAACGACAAAGAATTTCTCTTGCTCGGGCAATTCTCAAAGATGCTCCAATCATTGTTCTTGATGAAGCTACTGCATTTATGGATCCAGAAAATGAAGAAAAAATGAATGCCGCAATTGCAGAAGTTATCAAAGATAAAACTGTTATTGTTATTGCCCACCATCTACATTCAATTATCAATGCACATCAGATTTGTGTACTTAAGAATGGCTATTTAAACGCAGTAGGAACTCATCAAGAACTTATAGATACTTGCCTTGAATACCAAAAGTTATGGACCATGGCAAATAATAGTGCTAATTGGAGAGTTAGTCATAATCAAGGAGGTAATTAATTATGATCTCATTAATGTCACGAATCCTTGCTATCGCCGGAAAATATCGTCGCAATATTAAAATCGCTTTTATTTTCTCGTTTTTAAAATCAATGTTAGCAAAATCCCCAATCGGACTAGCATTTATTGCTTTTAATGCTTTTTATAATAATAAAATGTCTGATCGATTATGTTTTCTGCTTGGTATTACATTAATAGTTTGTGTTTTATTTCAAGCAGTTTTTCAAAATATTTCTGATCGTTTACAAGGTGATTCTGGTTATCGAATTTTTTCAGATATGCGCATGGAATTAGGCCGTCATCTTAGAAAATTGCCAATGGGTTACTTTACTGAAGGAAATATTGGGAAAATTAGTTCAGTATTATCTACGGATATGGTCTTTATAGAAGAAAATTGTATGACCGTGATTGCTGACATGATGAGCTATATTTTTGCTGAAATTATTATGATCATCTTTATGTTCTATTTAAATATTTGGTTGGGGATACTTTCATTGTTAATTGCTGGAGCAATCCTATGGTTAGGTAAAGCGATGGAACAACAAACATTAGAACATTCAACTATCAGACAAGAACAAAGTGAAAAACTCACTAATGCTGTACTTGATTTTATTGAGGGTATTAGTATTATTAAAACTTATAATCTGTTAGGTGAAAAATCAGCTGAACTTTCTAATAATTTTAAAGAGAGCTGCCGAACTAATTTAGAATTTGAAGAAACACATGCTCCCTGGCAACGTTGGCTAAATATTATTTATGGTTTAGGAATAGCTGCTATTTTAGCACTCTCATTATATCTACAAACTCAAAATTTACTAACTGTTCCTTACTTGATTGGAGTAACTTTATTTGTATTTGACTTATTTGGTCCACTTAAAGCGTTGTATAGTCAAAGTACACGGTTAACTGTAATGAGTAGTTGTATGGATCGTGTCGAAGATGTCTTAGCTCAAAAAGAACTGCCTGATGATGGTATGGAAGTAATTCCAGAACAAAGTGATCTACCAGAAATAAAATTTAAAAATGTTAGTTTCTCTTATGATAAAAAAGAAGTATTACACAATATAAATTTTACATTAGAAAAAAATAAGATGCTTGCTCTTGTGGGTCCATCAGGAGGCGGTAAAAGTACGATTGCTAATCTATTAACACGTTTTTGGGACGTTGATAGCGGGTCAATAAACATCCGTGGAACAAATATCAAAAACGTTAAACTTGCTGATTTAATGAATCATATCAGTATGGTTTTCCAACGTGTTTATTTATTTCAGGATACTATCTATAATAATATTAGCATCGGACGACTTGAAGCTACGGAAGAAGAAGTCATTGAAGCAGCTAAAAAAGCTCGGTGTTATGATTTTATCATGGCACTGCCAAATGGTTTTCAAACAATTATTGGGGAAGGTGGTACAAGCCTTTCCGGTGGTGAAAAACAACGAATTTCAATTGCTCGATGTATTTTAAAAGATGCTCCTATTATTATCCTTGATGAAGCAACTGCCAGTATTGATGGTGATAACGAAAATTATATCCAAGAAGCAATTACACAGTTATGTCAAGGAAAAACCTTATTAGTAATAGCACATCGTTTAAACACTATTCGCTACGCAGATAAGATTCTTGTCATAGCTGATGGAAAAATTGCACAAAGCGGAAGCCATAACCAGTTAATCAAACAAACTGGAATATACCAAGATTTTATCAATGTCCGTAATAATACCAAAGGCTGGAGCCAATAAAAACATGACTTATGTCATGTTTTTATTGTTTATTAAGTTAATCAACAAAATAATATAATTATTAAATAAAGTGATGAGTTATTATGAAAAACTACCTATACATCAATTTACTTAGTTGATTCTTTTAATAATGATTTTGGTGAATTTTTATTACCAGAAATCTTAAAATCATTTTATTCTAGCTGTAAAAGTAGATTTATGATAATAAGGTATATTAGAAAATTCTAAAGACCCTGTAAAAAGAATTTATAATTTTTAGCTGATTTGGCTTAGAATTTTTCTTAGTTATATTACCATTAGATTTTTTATCATTTTAAAATCTTTCTCATTTCCTATTGTATCGCTAATGGTGTTATCCATCATAATATTATCCTTTGGAGGCGAGCTCCTGTCTGAATGCTTTAGTATTAACAAAAGGCCCAGATACGATTGAAGCAATAATTCATGACTTTGCAGCTGTTGTTGATTTTATAGCTCCATTATTCTTTCTACTATTAAACAGTATTATCCAATTTGGATTCAACCGCATAGCTATTGAAATACTTTTCCTTATTAATTTTATAATCACCTTTATTTTTTTCTATTTTTTATTATAGATAATAAAGAATAATTTAAAATACATTTGTTACGTATGAATGTTTCTAGCAACGTGCAATTTTAATATGCTTGTATTTCCTTTTCTATTTTATGCAATTAAATCATTATGTTTTTGAACCTGTATATTTTTATCAATAACGGCTATGATATGTTTAGAGGTGAGTGACATTAAATATCAAAACTTACATGAATTAATCCAGCGCAGTTCTAGTTCTCGCGAATATTTTTTATCATTACCAGTTGATACACAACTAAGATTACATGTGCTTAATGATTATATTCATTCTCTACATCAATTACACATTTATGCTGAAATCAGCAAATAACGAAATTTTCTTATAAAAATATATACCATTAAAATTCAGATAAATGAACGGATAAAATCAAAACCAAAAATATTTGATTTTGTCTTTTTATTTTAAAACATATTAACAGCATTTTTTTAATAAATTTCTATTCAATCAATTTTTACAATATCTATGTTTATACTCAAACAAAAATTCCATGCTAAAAATCTAACAACGTTTTCAACTTTTCAAAACTGTCATCACTAATTCCATGTTCCATTTTACAAGCTTCTATTTCTGCTTGGTTTGAACTTACGCCAGCAGCGATTAAAAGTTTTTTAAAAAAACAGTGTCGTTCATAAATTCTATTAGCAAGTACTTGACCACTCGATGTTAACTTGAGATGACCATCTTTATTTACTTCTAAATAATTTTTATTTCTAAGCTCTTTAACTGCATAACTAATACTTGCCCTAGAATATCCTCGATACACTGCTAAATCAACAGAACGAACGGCTTTATTTTGATTAGATAAAATTAAAATAGCTTCTAAATAATCTTCCAGTGCTTCTCCCATAACCACTTCTCCCTTAAATTTATTAATTTTTTATAGTATAGACATTTATTTATCTTATAATTCAATTGATTATAAAAGCAAGTAAGGAAATCTCCCTACTTGCTTAATTTTCTTTTTTATAAAGAAGCGGTTTTGTTGAGACAGCAGAAAATAGGAATGTTGAAGTATTGTGTAAAAATGCACTTGTATTAGGCTGTAATAATCCAATTAGTCCAGATAAAATTAATAAACTATTAAATGCCACGATATTAGTATAATTATGTTTTATTCTTTGCATTAGTAATATCGAAATCTTTTTAAATTCAACAATTTCATCCAAACGACTTGAAGTCAATGTCACATCTGCTAGTTCACGGGCAATATCGGAACTATCTTGCATTGAAATAGATACATCTGCACTTGATAGTGCCGGAGTATCATTTACGCCATCACCCACCATCACGACTTTTTTACCTTTCGCTTTTAACAGTCTTATATACTCAGCTTTATCTTCTGGTAAAATACCAGCTTTATAATCATCTATTCCTAGTTCATTTGCAATATGCTCTGCAGCATTTTCACAATCTCCAGTTAACATAATAACCTTTTTAAAACCAATCTCCCGTAAATTATTAATTACATGCTTGGCTTCCGGCTTGAGCGGATCATAAATACTAATGATCCCTGCTAGGCGTTGACCTATTGCTAAATAAATCAATGAGCTAGCTCCTTTACTATGTAATTTGCTGATCAACTGAACTATTTCAGGGGGTTTTTCAATCTGTTCATCATCAAAAACAAAATGCTCACTACCAATAATTGCTCTTTGACCATGTAAATTAGTAGCAATACCATGAGCAATAATATATTCTACTTCAGCATGTTCTTCTTGATGTAACAATTCCTCATCTTGGGCTTGCTTAACAATTGCGTTAGCAACACTGTGAGGGAAATGTTCTTCAAGACAAGCTGCAATTCTAAGTACTTCATCACGACTGTAGTCATCTAGTGGTGTTACTTCTTGAACGAATGGAGTCGCATTAGTTAAAGTTCCTGTTTTATCAAAGACAATTGTATCGGCTTGAGCCATCGCTTCAAGATATTTACCACCTTTAACCATGATTGAATGTTTTCCAGCCTCTTGCATTGCACTGATGATAGAAATTGATGTAGTCAATTTAATTGCACACGAATAATCAACTAATAAAATTGAAGTCGCTCTTGTTAGACTTCTTGTCCATAATAGCAACCCAAAGAAGCCAAAAAAACTAAATGGAACAATCGAATCAGCAAGATGTTCAGCTCGCGATTGAACACCAGCTTTTAATGTTTCATTAACATCGATCATATCAACAATTTTATTAATACGACTTTCTTTTTGTAGATTTCTAACTTTTACATAAATTTTTCCTTCTTCTACAATTGTTCCTGCAAAAACAGTATCATCCTTACCAACCGCTTTACTTAGAGGCTCACCAGTAAAACTTGATTCATTGATCAAAGCCTGACCATCGGTTATTTCTCCATCAACAGGGATCATCGTCCCCATGTGAACAATAACTATATCACCTCTTTTTAGAGTATCACTAGGAATTTCTATTTCTGACTCATTTTCTAAGATCCAAACCTTATCTAGATGAAGTGATAATGATTCTTTTAATTGTAAAGTTGTTTTTTTTCTTGTATAGTCTTCTAATAATTGTGATACCGACAATAAAAACATAATATCGCCAGCTGTTTTAAACTGTCTATTAAGCATCGATACAGCGATACTTGTCGCATCAAGAACTGGCACATCAATATGTCCTTTACCTAATGAAGCTAGCCCCTTTTTGAAATATTTAACCGCTAAAACGATACTGCTTAAATATTGTATCGGAGTTGGTAAAAACCACCGAATTGAATAACGGCGAAGCAATAACTTTATAAATTTAGAAGTATAATTTTGGCTAACTTCTTTTTGTGTTATTTCATAAGAATTATACTCCTTGATTGTCGCTAGATATGGTGTTACATCAAATTTTTCTATTTCAAATTGTCGTATTAAAGCTAATAATTCTCTTCTTCTATTTTTATCATAAATAAATAAAATACTTCCTGTTATATCATTAGCTTCGACCTTATTAACCATTTTCCAACGTTCTAATTCATAGCTTAATCCAATTGCTGCAGTTTTTGAAAAAGTATATTTACCATAACGAATTCGCATTCGTCCAGGCATATCATGAACAATTTGATAAGCTTTCATAACCTATCTATTCTCCCTCATTTTTAGCTTTTGCTTCGTAACAAATATCTTTTGCATCTTCCTTGATCGTTTCATAAGTAGCCATCGCATCGTCTTTTAGCTTCATTCCCGAAGCTAAAGAATTAACCGCCATTGTTCTAGCTTTATCGCTTTTTAAAAACCTTGCACCAGCAATCGTTGCTGCAATTCCTCCTACAAAGGATAATACAGTTTTGTTTTTTAATAAATCTTTCATTAATGTTCCTCCTAACTTATTATAAAGATGTTAGTCAAAGCTAACACTCTATACTATTAGAATACTCTTTTTTTCGTCATAGTCAATCTAAAGTTATATAAGTCTAACAAAAAAACCAGCAATATCTTGCTAGTTTTTATAATTTCCACTCGTTACTCATTTTTTGCAGGTCAACCATTCTTTGATAAACCCCTTCTTTACGTAATAATTGTTCTGGAGTTCCTTGCTCAACTACATGTCCATCTTCTAAAACAATCAACTTAGAGGCATTAGCAATCGTCCTCATCCGGTGAGCAATCATAATGACGGTTCGATTAGCAATCAAACGTGATAACGCTTTTTGTACAAAGGTCTCACTTTCAACATCCAATGAAGCACTTGCTTCATCTAATAAAATAATAGGTGCATCTTTAAGAATTGCTCGAGCTATTGAAATTCGCTGCCGTTGCCCACCTGATAATTTTGAACCATTTTCACCAATAACCGTATTATATCCATCTGGCAATTTTTCAACAAACTCATCACAAAAAGCTTTTTGAGCTGCTTCCATGACTTCTTCGTCAGTTGCATCTTTTTTACCAATGCGAATATTTTCTAAAATAGTATTATTAAATAAAACAACCTCTTGAAAAACAATAGAAAATTTTGATAATAGTATTTCTGGATCAACTGTAGAAATATCAATTCCACCTATTTTAATAACCCCTTCGTTTAATTCATAAAAACGAGCAGCTAATGAAGCACAGGTTGTTTTACCGCCACCACTATTTCCAATTAAAGCCGTAATTTCATTTTGTTTAGCAACAAAACTTACATCTTCAAGTACCTTTTTTTTAGTTTGGTACTCAAAACTAACATTTTTAAATTCAATATCATAGTTACTTGGCTCGAATTTTTCTTCACCAGTTTGAAGGGGATAATTTTCTATTTCATTTAGACGAGCAATTTTAGGATCGCAACTGATAATCGCTGCTAAGTTTTGTAATGTTCCACTAAGAGGATCATAAAGACGAGAAGCAACAATTAAAAATAACATAAAGACTTTCAGATCAATCGTTTGATTGATTAGTGATGTTACTCCATAAATGACTACTGTTGCAATTCCTAATTTTAAAATCAATTGTGAACTAACTACAAATAAAGCATTTGTAAGTTCTGTTTTAATTTGACTCTTTTCACAATCATCAATAACCTGATCTACCTCATTAAGATACTGCTGAGTATAGTGATTAGCTTTTAAATCCCTAATTGTCTCCAGCGTCTCTTGAATCTTTTCAGTTCGAACTAATTGTTTTTGACGATCTTTAAATCCAGCATTACTTAATTTTCGTTTAGCCAGAACTACTAATAAAAATGATACAGGAACACACCAAACAGCTGCTAAAGCCATCCTAAAGTCGAAAAAGAACATCGATATAGATAGTAAAAGTGTGGAAGCTATTGACCCAAAGAATTCAGGAATAAAATGTGATAAAGCCTGTTCCATTCCCGTAACATCAGACAAAATTGTTGTTGTTAAATCTGATAAATCACGTTTTGAAAAAAACATTAACGGGAATTTTCGAAGTTTTTCAGCAACACGAATCCTTAATCTTGCACTTTCTTTATAAGTATTATAAAAAGTCATATTATATTGAATATAGTGAGCGATAAAAATTAAGATAACAACTATTACAAATTCAATCAGATACATTGAATATAAGATTGTATTTGAACTGCCATATAGCATTTCTAAAACATCACAAGTAAAATAATATAACACTCCAATTGACATTGCGATTGCTAAATATGATATCGTACATGAAACACAAGCCTTAATTAAATTAACTGCTCCCAAATGGGTTAAAGCAAAACGCTCTTGAACCTTTTTTATCATTCTTGTTCACCTACTTTCCATTCTACTGACTGACAATATTGATGCCACATTTGAGCATATAATCCGTTTTTAATTAATAATTCTTGATGCGTTCCGCTCTCAATAATTTCACCATTATCAACAACATAGATACAGTCAACATTTACAATTGTTGAAAGTCGATGAGCAATCATAATCGTAGTCTTGTCTTTTGCTAATTCCATAATTGCTTTTTGCATTAAGACTTCATTATCACTATCAGCGTAAGCAGTAGCCTCATCTAATAACAAAATTGGAGCATCTTTAACAATGGCTCGTGCTAATGTCAGTCTTTGGGTTTCCCCACCTGATAAATAAACCCCTTTACTACCAATCTTAGTTTCTAATCCTTGATCAAATTTCTCTATAATATCATCACATTGAGCTTTATGAACTGCCGTCTGAATATCTTCAACACTTGCATTTGATCCCATCTTAATATTTTCTTTAAAACTTTTCTTTAAAAGACGACTGTCTTGAAATACGAATGAAATCTTACTCATTAATTCTTTTTCACTAATTTCTTTAACATCGACACCACCAATTTTAATAGTCCCTTTAGTCACATCATAAAATCTCGGTATTAGGGATACTAGCGTTGATTTACCACCTCCACTTTTACCAACAAAAGCAACAATAGAACCACTTTTTATTTTCAAATTAACATCATGAATGACTTCATTTTCACTTTCTGGATAAGTAAAAGAGACATGCTCAAATTCGATATCACTATTGGTGATTTCTTGCAGACTATGCTTATACGTAAACGGCTTTTGATTAATAATTCCTTCGATTCGGTTTAAAGCATCTGCAGCCATCATTGTATTTTCACTTGCAAACATAATTTTATTAGTTGTTACTGCAATAATTGGTGTAAAAATAACATAAAATAAGAAATCTGGCATTAAAGAATTTAAATCAAAACCGTTTAAGATCAATAACATCATTGTGCCAATAATGAAAATGAAAATACTATTGATGAAGGTCGTAAACAAAGTCATTGGGAAACGCATCTTATTTGTATAACCAATTGCAAATTTTTCATAATTATTAATTGATTGATGAAAACGGTCAAAAGAAAAAACTGTCTGTTGAAATGTTTTAACAACAGGTATCCCACGAATGTATTCAACTGCTTCATTACTCATTCCTTCAAGTGCATCCATATATGCTTTCATTGATTCCTGTAAGCCAGGACCAATCATTTTAAACATATTTGATAGTGCTAAAATCGTTGGAATTAGTGCAGCTATCCCAAACTTCCAATCAAAAATAAATAAACAGACTATTACCGCACAAACAGTAGTAATCAATTGTGCCATATCCGGTAATTGATGTGCTAAATAAGTTTCTGTTGAAGCTGCAGCTTCATCAATAATTTTTCTTAATTTACCACTTCCTTCTTTAGCAAAATATCCAAGTGGTAATTGAACAGCATGATGTAAAGCTTTTTTACGCATATTTGAAGCAATTCTAAATGCAGCTAAATGTGAGCAAAGTAAGCCCGAAACATACAATAAAATTCCAACTGCAGCAAAAATTAACGCGTACCAGCCGTATTGTATCGCAATACTTCCTTGGGCAAAGTTTGGATACTCTGCCAAAATAACCTCAATAACTTTCCAAATCATAATAAATGGCATTAATAATAAAATAGCACTTATCATTGAAAATACTAAAGAAAGTATTGTTAAATATTTATATTTGCCAGCATAAGCAAATAAAGATTTTAATACTGTCATATTAACCCTCCTTTAGTTAGAATAGACTAACTTTATAAGAGAGTATAACTCCTAAATATTATTACTGCTACTCCATTTTGTTATTATTGCTCCATTTTAAGATGTGATTTACGATATTGCTGGGGTGTCATAGAAGTATATTGATAAAATGCAGCTGAATATTTACTTGGATTAGAATAACCAATCTCATTAGCTATTTCGATAATTGGAATATCGGTATTAATCAGTAGACCTAAACTATACTCTAAACGATATTCTTTATACCACTGATAGATTGGTTTACCGTGAATCTCTTTAAATGCTTTACGAAATGTATGAATATTAATATTGTATTGTTTTACTAGTTTTTCAAGATCATATTTAGCTGAAATATTGTTACTAAGCTCTGTTTTTATTGCCTTGATAATCTCAATTTGTTTTTTTGGATAATAATGCTTTTCATTTTCTAAAATTCCAAAGTCATGATGTGATAAAAATAATAACAGTTCTAACACTTTTATTTTTAGGTAATTCCTCTTTAATTCCTCTTCTATCTCATACATTTCTAAACAAATATGTTCAATTTGAGCAGTAGCACGAAAAATATATACATTATGGCTTTCTTTTAAACGTTTACTGATTAAATCAATATCAATATTGAATTCATCTAATAATTTATTCTCTTTAGCTTTTTCTACTTCAATCAAAATTTCTACACCATTATAATAACCCAATGGAAATGAGTGAGTTAATTTATTTAATGTTCCACCACTAATTGCTAAATCTCCTTGACATAAATATGCATAATAATTTTTATTATACTGACATTCAAATTTACCTTTTAGACAATGATTAATTTCAATATAACGATGCCGATTGAGAGATTGATCAGTCGGAGCAGTAAAACAATGAAAATTATTATATATAACTTGTATCCCTGGATAAATATCTATGCTCGTCATTACTCCCTGTCCATCGATTAAACCTATTTGATACTCTCTTTCATGCTTATTAATAACCTTTTTATCTATAAACGGCAGCTTAATATCTTCAAGCATTAAAATCTCCTCCTTTTAGGTGAAAACAGAATAACCTATAGTTATTCTGTTTCTTTTAAAGATTTCCCTAAATCAATTCTTTGAATTTGTTTATTCAATAGCCAATTAACAACAAAATAAGTAATTAAGCCAACAGTAAAAATCATTACATAGAGGTAGGTTGGAATATAGATTTCTATATATCCTGCAAATCTCATCATTGCTTGAATAAACAATATTTCTAAACCATATTTACAAATTGGTAAACTAATCAATAATGAAAATACTACTACCAAAGCTGTAGCTTTAAGATATATCTTAGCAATTTCTTGGCTGTTATAGCCTATCACTTTTAAAAACGACATATAATTAGTATTTCGATCTAATACTAGTTTTGTTAGAATATACATTACAACTAAATAAATAACTATCGCTATCCCACTCATAATCGGAATCATCTGTGAAAAGGTTTCCGTCATTTGATCACCAATTTTCAGCATATCTGTCTTAGTAATCATCGTACTAAGATATTTTTTATCAATATTTAACTTCTGATCTGATAAATAACTATTATAATAATTCAGATCTTCTTCGAGTAAATTATTTAATGATTCACGTGACATATAAACACTTATATTAGTTCGGCTATTATAAATATCAAAAACCTTTAACTGATATTCTTGTTCAGTATATTGGTTTGTAAACGTTACTTTATCTCCTTTTTCTAAGCCAACTTTTTTAGCAAAATCGTAGGAAATAATAATTTGATCTTTTTCCTTTGGCAAATCAATATCCGCATAATATATAGAATTATCATCTAATCCATAGAATGAAACATCTAAGTCAATTTCCCCAGCAGCAAAATAGGTTTGTAATAATGTATATGTTATTTTTTCTCCAGCAGCTTCAACTGGTACCTTTAAAAGATATTGGTAGTTTGTTTTAATACTATTTTCCATATTTTCTAAATAACGTTCAATCGACGGGGTAATACAAAAACCAAAAGTTAAAAGAAAACTAGCAAAAATAATTCCAATCATTAAAACCAAATAACTTCCCTTATTTTGAAGAATCACTCTTTGACGATAGCGCTTAATAAACGACGTTTGCTTTAAATGAATATAATGACTTTTCTTATTTTCATGTAGATCTTGTCTTAAAAATTTTAATGGCGAAATATTTAATTTATGCCATAACATTAAATAATTGACTATCAAAATAACCAAAAAAGGAATCACAGTAGTATTAACAAATACACTAGGAATAAATTTTAACTGTAATGGTGGCAAGCAATAACTGTTATAGTACATATTAGAAAAAAATGAAGGCATTATTGTATATCCAATAACATTTCCCACTAGTCCACTTACAAAAACAATGATCATTACTAAAGTAAGATAATGGTGAATCAACTCTTGTTTTGTATAACCATTAGCTAGTAATGTGCCAATTGCAGTTGCTTGGTCTTCAATTATCGCCTGTGAAATTACAACAAAAATAAAGGCTAAAATAACCAAAATGATATAAAACAACATATTCATCATTGGGATATCACCACCCATATCATTAGGTAAAAATGATATTGCCTGGTTCATCTCTTGGGTCATCATTCCTGTTAAGCTACATCCACTATCAACTACGATATCTCTAATTTGATTTAATTGATCGTAATTTTCTTTACTACTTAAATCATCATTTGATTTATAACTATAAGTATAATTAATATTATTCTCTTTTAATAAAGCAAAATCTGACTCATCTACAATAGCAACTCCAAAATGGATAGGATCCATCATTAAATCACTATTATCCTTAATCAACGAACTATAGTCAGGTAGGCTTAAATATCCAACGATAGTTAACTTTATACCATTGACCTTAATTTGATCATTTATTTTATAACCATTTTTTATTGCAAAAAGCCGATCTAATGCTATTTCTTGATGCTTTTTTGGGAGTTTCCCTTGGTAAACTGTAACCAAATTAATATTTTCACGATCTTGATATATCCTTAATGTAGCACTATTTTTGATCTTTTGCTCGCTATAGAAATTTTCATAAAGTTTTACAGGCTCTTTTTCAATTTCTTTAATTACTTCTTTAGTCAATGGTTTTAAAACAGTAAACTGTCCATCCTCGACTAAACATTCATCTTGATTTTGTTTTAATAGATTATTAACACTATAAGCTACACTAAAAAAACCTGAAACAGTTGCAATCATAACTATCATGACCAAAGCAAGTGCTAGATAACGAGCTAAGTTATCAGTGAATTCTTTTTTTAAACTCTTATTTAATGGATTTTTCATGCTAACACCCTACTACCATTCTAACTCTTTAGCATTGATTCGTGATGTATTTAAATAGTTTGAAATAATTTGTCCATCTCGCAAACGCAGCACGCGATGTGCCATTTTAGCAATTGCATCATTATGAGTAACAATTAAAATAGTTGTTCCATAATCCTGATTAATCTGTTCTAATAATTCTAAAATATCTTTAGATGTATGATAATCTAAAGCTCCTGTCGGTTCATCACATAATAATAATTTAGGATTTTTTGCTAGAGCACGACCAATTGCAGTTCGTTGCTGCTGTCCTCCTGATAATTGATTAGGATACCTATTGCAATGTTCTTTTAATCCTAATTTATCTAATAGTGTTTCAACAGCTAGTGGTGTCTTACTCAAATATGCACCTGTTTCAATATTTTCTTTTACTGTTAAATTTGGGACTAGATGATAAAATTGGAAAACAAAGCCCAAAGTATCCCGCCGGTATAACCCTAATTTTGTTTTTGATAAAGATGCTAAATCAATTCCACCAACTATCACATTACCATAATCAATTATTTCGATACCTCCAATTAAATTTAATAATGTTGATTTACCAGAGCCTGAAGGTCCTAGCATAACACAGATTTCACCGCGTTCTATTGAACCATTGACCCCTTTTAAAACTTGAACCCGATTTTCATTTTCACCATAATATTTTTCTACATTTTCTAATTGCAAATACATATAAATCCCCCTATCTTTTAATTCAGATTTTTTTAATTTAATAACACGATAGCCAACTAACTTTATTAAGACCTAGACTGATTCCACACTTGCATCTTGTTTTGGTAGAAGTACAGCCAAATGCTGTTCTAAATAAATTTTCTTCTGATTAAACTCATTTTCAATTTGCTGCTGACAATCGGTACAACTCATCCCATTAATTTCCATCATCACACAATATGGATAATTCTCATTTTTCAATCTTACAAATTGATTTTTCGAATAGAATCATCCGATTCACCACACAACACCCTCTATAATCTTTTTAAAATAGGATTTAATGCTAAATATTTCAATTAAAACAATTATAATAGTTAGCCTAATCTAACCAACAATTATATCTTATCTCCTGGTGTTAGACTTGTCAAACAAATATATAATAAAAAAATAAACTATTACTAGCATAGTTATTATTTTTAGGCAAAGTTTAATATATCACATTGCAATACAGTTTTTAAGCTTACTGTCTACCAGATAGATAATCAGTAAAAAGTATCATAGAAGCTTCATTTTTAGATAAATTAAATTAGCAAGATATTTTGAATGAATATTTTTAGTAAAAGGATATCCATGAGTATTACAAAGATACCGAACTTTTTTATAAAGTTTTAGCATTTTTTCTTTAAAAACCTGTTCAAAAGTATTAGTGATACATAATTGATGATTAACAATAGCTTCATGTTCACGCCTTAATAATAGCATCGGAGCTTTGACAAAATAAAATTAAAATCACTAAAATAGCACCTATGCATCGCTGAAATACTAAAGACAGTAATTAAAGGTGGCTGTTTATTAAGGTGAATAGACTGTAAAATTATATAACCGATGATTCCTACTGATGCTATCATAATGATATTTAAGTACATGCTCGAGACAACTGGTGAAGACAAAGCTAAATTATCCAATGATACATCCACATTAATATTTGAAAATAAAATATATAGCGGTGTATAAAAAATTTCTCATCATTATCACAGGAAACAAAACACCAAAACGACTGAATTACAATAAGAATGAAGGAATAGACCATTCCATAGATTATAATATACTGCTATTACTATAGATATTAATAAATAGATCAGGCTAACAATAAATGCGATAAGCGAAGAAAATAATAACGGATTTTTTTATTCTATACATCAATATATCCTCCTCTAATAAACGTTTATGCATCAAATAGCTGAACAATAGATCAATCAAAAAAGCAAGGTAGTTTTCTATCTTGCTTTTCTAAATATTCTATAAATCATCTTCAATAGCACTAGACTTTGCATAAGCAGTAGATTTTGCTTCAAAAAAATCGGTCTTAATGTTATTTGCATTACTATAAATACTTACCCATTTCATTGCTTCAGGTTCTGTCTCAAATCCTTCATATAATGGTTCAAAATTCAATGAAAATGCTCTTAAATTACCGAGATAATGAATATAATCACTGACCATATCCATCGTTAGACCCTCAATTCGATTTCCCAAGACATATTGCCCCCAAGCAATTTCCTCTTCAACTCCACGTTTTAGCATATTACGATAAACCTCAATCTTTTCAGGGGTAAATAATGTCGGTTCTTCCTTTTGCAGCTCAATAATCATATTTCTAAATAACCATAAATGTGTATTTTCATCACGATTAATATAACGAATCTCTTGAGCTGATCCCGACATCTTACCCATTCGCCCTAAATTATAAAAGAACATAAATCCTGAATAAAAATAAATTCCTTCCAAAATATAATTAGCCATAATCGTTTTCATTAAATGAAAACTATCTTTATGTTCAAGAAATGCATTATACTGTTCACCAATAAATTCATTTCGCTTCAACAAATGTTCATCAAATTTCCATTGATATAAAATTTCATCTCGTTTAGTTGGTGAACAAATTGAATCAAGCATATAGCTATAACTTTGTGAATGGACCGCTTCTTGAAATGCTTGAATGGTTAAACAAAGATTAATTTCATTTGCTGTAATATACTCACCAATATTAGGAAGATTGGCTGTCTGTAAAGAATCTAAGAAAACTAAAAATGAAAGAATCTTATCATATGCGGTTCGTTCTGCCTCACTTAACAAACGATAATCTCTAATATCTTGAGTCAAATTTATTTCTTCTGGAATCCAAAAATTATTCATCGCCTGACGGTACCAATCACTGACCCACTGATATTTCATATTATTAAAATCATTAAGATTTGTTGTATTTCCATTTATCATTCGACGTTTTCTTACATCAATATCACCTTTAGCATTAAATAATGCTTTTTGTTTAAGTTCCATTATTACCTCCTATGAACTGCATGATTCACATTCTTCAACTTCTAAAGACTGGCTTCTAACATAATATAATGTTTTAACACCATACTCCCAAGCTTTAATATACAAATTAAGCAACTTTCTAAAAGTAAACTCATTTGTCATATATAAATTAACTGATTGTGACTGGTCGAGATGACGCTGCCTAATTCCCGCTGCTTTAACAATCCACTCTTGATCAATATAATGCGCATTTTTATATAACCAAAAAGTTTCAGAATCTAAGTCGGGAGCAACTCTAGTAATCATACTTCCCTTTTTCTCTTCCATAAAATACTTTTTCATGATAGGATCAACAGCTGCTGTTGTTCCAGCAATAATTGAAGTTGAACTGGTTGGGGCAATCGCTAAAAGATATCCATTTCTTAAACCATTTTCTTTGATTTTAGCTTGAAGATTTTGCCATGCTTTACTTTGATAGCGACGTTTTATAAAGTATGCACCTGTTTCAAAATCACTACCATTAAACAATGAGTAACTTCCTTTTTCTTTAGCTAAATCACATGAAGCTTCCAACGCAAAGTAATTAATCTTTTCATAAAGCTGCTCAATAAACTGTAAATGCTCATCACTTTCAAATGACATTTTCAATTTTACCAGCATATGATGATAACCACTTGTTCCTAATCCAATCGCACGATATTTTTGATTAGTTATTTTGGCAAAAGGAATTGGATAATAATTTAAATCAATTACATTGTCCAAAGCCCTAATTACAACACTGATAACGTGTCTCAATTCATCATCATTTAAGACATCAAGATGACCTAATGTTAATGAAGCTAAATTACAAACTACAAAATCACCTGGTTTTGTTTTTTCAACAATAATAGTTTCACCATTAACCTCAATTTCCTCAGACGGTAAGATCTCCATCGCTTGCATATTTTGAGCAATTTCTGTGCAAAGATTACTGCAATATATCATTCCCTGATGAGGATTAGGATTAAAATTATTAACATGATCGCGATTAAATGTGAAAGGAGTTCCTGTTTCAACTAGTGATTTAATAATTAAACGAACAATTTCTTTAACTGTCATAACGCGTTTAGGAATTCGGTCATCTTCAACGCACTCATAATATTTCCTTTCCCACTCTTCACCATAACAATCCTCTAAATAATAACCTTTAACTTCATGTATCTCGTGTGGACACATCATGTACCATGAAGCTTCCAAATCATTTTTAGCTAATTTCCAAAATAAATCTGGATAACAAACCGCAGGAAAAATATCATGTGCTTTCATTCGATCATCGCCATTATTTGTTCTAATTTGTAAAAATTCGGGTAGATCTTTATGCCATGCATCCAAATATACTGCTGCTGCTCCCTGCCGAACTCCTAATTGATCTACTGCTGTTGCAGTATCATTTACAAGTTTAAGCCATCGAATCACACCTCCTGCTGCTCCTTTGAAACCTCTGATACTACTTCCATTAGCACGTACTTTTCCAAAATACAGTCCCATTCCACCACCGTTTTTTGAAACTTTAGCAAAATTATCTATACTTTTATATATTCCTGCTAATGAATCATCGACAGTATCAATAAAACATGAACTCATTTGATGAAATGGCTTTCTCGCATTAGACATAGTTGGTGTTGCCATCGTCACTTTTAAAGTACTTAAAATATCATAAATCTCTTTTGCCCACTTAACTCTATTTGATTCATTCATGGCCAAATGCATAGCAATTGACATAAACATTTCCTGTGGTTTTTCAATAATTTCGCGGTCATGATTTTGAATCAAGTATCTTTTAACAATCAATTCAAGACCACTATATGTAAATAATTCATTTCGCGATTCGCTAATATACTGTCCTAACATGTCTATTTCATCTTTTGAATAGCTTTCAAGAATATATTGTCCATAATAACCTTGTTGTGCTAAATAGTTAATCCGCTCATAAAAAGTATATCTACCAGCGGTATTCATTTTTTGGTCAACCTGTTGATTTACATCATAAGTTAAAAATCGAGCTGAAATCATCTCCCATTTAGGTGCTTCTTTACTAATTAATTCCACACTCGCTTTCATCAACATTTTCAACGCTTCAAAATGACTCATACCCTCTTTATAAAATGTTTTAAATTTCACTAATAATAATTGCAATGAATATTCTTCTTGAGGATAGTCTTTGTGAATCTTCAATAGAACCTTTTTTAGATTTTGATCTCCCAATAAGGCAAGCAGTTCATCAATTATCAATCGCTGCTCCGTATGCTTTTGACGATATAAAATATAAGCTTTTGCTACTTGAAGATATCCATGTTTCATCAATGTTTCTTCAACCAAATCTTGAATTGCTTCAACAGACATATCAGCTATAATATGTTTTTCAATATCTGCAATCATCTTTTTTAATTCATCATCTTTTATTGTTTCAGATAAACTGCAAAAAGCTTTTTTTATTGCTGTTTCTATTTTATTGTTATCATAGTCTTGAAAAAGACCATTTCTTTTTTGTATCAACATTTTTTTCACATCCTTAGAATGCCATTCTAGCATAGTCATTCGATTATCTTCAACGAATATGCTTAAGCATATTTTATTCTTTCACAATAATCATAAATATAAACAAAAAAAGATGTATCTAACAACACATCCTTTTATAAAAAAATACTTCTAGTTTTAAATTCAATCGTTTGATTTAACGGTCCCAATGAAAGCATTTTCATATCTTTTTCATCATATTGAGGAAATTCAACTCTTGTTATCTGATTATTCCAATATGTTTTAAAATAATATTCTCGAGTTGCTAAGTTAATAAACATCGTATATTGAGTATAATCAGAAGTTTGATCTGCTGTAATGACGACCCCTTTAGGAATACTGACCGTTTCCATGATCCGAAAACAAGTTATCACAGCTTGATGACGATCAATTGGAATATCTGTATATGTTTTTTGAAATGCTGCTCTAATAAAACGTGATGGTGGTGTATAATCCCCTGGTAAACCTAATGTTCCTGCACCTTGTCCAAATGGAGTAAGTTTTATATTGTTCCATATTGCTTCTTGAAATTGATATGGCGATAAATTGTAATAATTTCGTAAATTAGTCATATGCCAAGAAAAATCTGGACTATTTGCAAGAACACCAATAGGATTATTAATCGCATGTAGACCATCTATTGTTTTTTCAATCACCATACAATTGTTATTTGCATCACTTATTATCCAATGAAGAGGAGCTGCTATATGTGTAATACTATCTTCTACACCAATAATTTTGATGACTTTTATTAATTCTTGAGCTTCTTTTACTGAAGCACATTGACTTAATAAAAAATAAACTAGTTCAAAAGCAGCGATCGGGATAATTGATGTATTATCTTTTTTTAGCCCATCATATTGAGCAAACTCAGAAAAATATAATGCCGCAACTGCAAATCCATGGTCATTAACACCATCACTTAAAGCAACAGGAGAGACATCTTGCCCGATACCAAGAATATTGTACTTATTTTCAATATCATGAGTATTTAGAACATTGCGCCACTGGTATTTTGCAGGAATATAATAAAGTTCAGGATTTAATTCAAATGAAAAATCCATTGTTCGACCAAAATAAATATCTCCATTATCTGAATATATCTTTATTGCTGTACACATCTATGATTCCTCCTAATCATTCCTCCTTTAAATATATTAACCTAAATTATAAATAGACCCGATTAAAATTTAAAAAAAGGGAATTTTATTTCCCTCCTTATATCTTTTCTCCATTTGTTGCAATAACTTCTTTCATCCAATCAAAACTTTTCTTTTTATATCGATTATATGTTCCGCTACCATCATCATTTTTATCTACATAAACAAAACCATAACGTTTTTTCATTTCCCCGGTACTAAGTGAAACAAGATCAATAGCCCCCCACATCGTATAGCCAATACAATCTACATGATCAATATTAATGGCATCTTTCATGTTTTTAAAATGATCTTTTAAATATCGGATCCGATAATCATCTATAACTGTATCATTTTCAAAATGATCGATTTCACCCATTCCGTTTTCAACAATCATAATTGGTTTTTTATAACGATCATAAAGTTCATTCATAACATAGCGCAATCCAACAGGATCAATTGGCCAACCCCAAGGGGTTGCTTCTAAATAGGGATTTAGATCCATTGCTAATCCGATAATATTTAATTTAGTGTTAGCATTAACGGTTGTTGTTCTATAGTAGCTAAAAGTAATAAAATCTAGTGGATATTCTTTTAGTAAATCATCATCACCTGGCTCCTTAACCAGTACGACCCCTTCTTTTTCAAATAATGCTTGTGCATAATATGGATATCCGCCAGTTACCATAGTGTCTGCATAAAAATATGATAATCTTCTAGTATTCATATGTGCCATCATGTCCTCAGGCTTGCAAGTTAATGGATATAAACCACTCATTGCATACATTGTTCCTACCATGCACCCTGGCATCATTTCATGAGCCATTTTTGTTGCCAATGAACTAGCAACAAAAACATGATGCATCGCTTGATAATGCGTTTGACTATCAATTTTATGAGTTCCCATTTGAGCATAACCCTTTACAACATTAAGCTCATTAAATGTCAACCAATATTTTACTTTCCCTTTAAAACGTTCAAATAATGTTTTACATAATTTTAAGTAGCAATTAATTGTATGGCGTGATGACCATCCATCATAATGATCAGCTAAATATGCAGGAATTTCATCATGACAAATTGTAATTAAAGGCTCTATGTGATACTTTAATAATTCATCAATAACATTCTCATAAAACTTCAAACCTAACTCATTTCCTTCAGCCTCTTCGCCTGTCGGAAAAATTCTTGTCCAGCAAATACTAAAACGATAAACATTAAATCCCATTTCTGCCATTAAAGCGATATCTTCTTTATAACGATGATAAAAATCAACTCCATCATGACTTGGATAATAACGCTCAGGATCAATATATCCAGTTGCTCCTTCAGGAATTTCAGCCTTTAATGGTGACGAACCAAGCGTTCCATCTTTACACTTATAAGTTACCTGACGTAACGTATCAACATTACCATCTGTTACAAAATCTGCTGTAATCAAGCCGCGATTACCTTCACCAAATCCACCCTCATATTGAAAATCAGCACTAGCTCCACCCCATAAAAAATTATCTGGAAATCTACTCATACTTTGTTCCTCCTTTGATACTACTATTATAACGGAGTTTTTTATATAAACTTAAAAGTTCGCATTTTGGAAACTTCTATATTCAGCAACAATCAAGTCATTAATCAAAGGATAGATATAACTATGTGTTTGTAATTTAGATAAATGCTGATAGACAAGACAAATATCAACATCGGGATGATTTACCATCATTTCGTTTGCAGTAATTAAAATAACCTTTTTATTTTTATAGTCGTATTTTTTCTTTTCATCAAATGATGATAACTGATACTTATTTAAATAGTTACCAGAATTAGAATAAATGATCACAACACCTTGTTCACTATTATTTTTTAAGTATTCGTCTTGTTTAACATCATTTACATAACTCATAATAAATTTATGATTATAGGCCAGTTTATACTGCAAATCTAACGCTCCCAATTGTGAAAAAAGTGTTCCAAATGCCGTGACTTTTGGATATTGATAAATTATTTGAGCAATTTTTCTAATCACTGTCATATCAATATTTTTGATTATTTCAATATCCTGAATAACTTTGTCAATATAGGTATTTGCGTCTTGATTAGCAATATATTGTTGGATATTGGCAACATAATTATAATCACTGTTAAAACGATTTTCCTTAAAATATGCTTCTGCCTTAAAATCGGAATAATCTTCAAAATTTAATGATCGTACAAACTTACTAATAGTTGATTTTGATACATGACATAAATTTGCAACATCATTAATACTAAGATTTTGCAAATTATCAAAATTCAAAAGCATTGTATAAGCAATACTATAAAAAGTACTATCTTCACTATATTCATTTATTACATCAATAAGCCTAACCAATAATATTCCCATTAACCTATCTCACTTTCTTTGCTTATTAGAATACTAATTTCATATAAATTACGTCATCCGTTGGATTATCATAATGTGGTTCAATTTTTTTAAAAACATATTTTTTATATAACGAAATCGCCCTTTTTAACGGTTTGATTGTATCCAAAACCATCTCCTTGAGCAGTTTCAATAATTGCTTCAATTAATTTTTGACCTTGTCACTGATTATGAAAATCTGGTTTTACATATAGACGTTTCATTTCACAGCATTGATTACGATGGTGACAATAAGCAATACAGCCAACAGCTTTACCATCAGTCGACAACCGCTAAAATACGCCCATGAGACTATAGATATCTTCTTTTTAAATCTTCTAATTCAGCATCTATGTTTTGAAAAGAGAAATCTCGATTCAATGAATTTGTATACTCAATAATCAATTCTTTTATTTCCGCAAGATATTTTTCTCCATCAACAATCAACATTATTTTTCACCTCAAATATAATTTATTTTGATACTATCATTCTAACATAAAATAGTAATCAGCCAAACTCTAGATTCATTTAAAATAATTGATAAAAAAGCAAAGTCATTATGTTTGACTATTATAAAAATAAGGCGTATTATTCAACATGAACATGGTTCATATAAAATTATAAGGAGGAAATATTTTGAATTTACCATCAACATCAAAAGAAGAAATAATTTCTATCTGTCAACGTTTAGCTAAAGAAAAAGGTCTATCTTCAATTAATATGCGTTCTGTTGCAATTGAATGTAGTGTTTCAGTAGGCGCAATATATAACTATTTTCCATCAAAATCAGAACTCTTATGTTCGACTATCGAAAGTATTTGGAAAGATATTTTTCACATGTCTAGTGAACAATTTAGTTTTACGAATTTCATTGAATGTTTGACTTGGTTATTTGAAAGTATTCAAGAAGGCAGCCAAGAATATCCTGAATTTCTTTCAAAACATGCAATGTCTTTAGCTGCTGAAGATAAAGTCGTTGGACAAAAAATGATGAAAAAATATTTTTTCCATTTAAAACAAAATTTATTAATTGTATTAAAAAAAGATCAAAAAATAAGAAAAGATGCTTTTAATCAAAAATTAGATCAAACTTTATTCATTGAGTATATTTTTGAACTTTTCATTTTTTCAATCGTTAATCCACAACAAAACTACCAAGGTATTATTGAGTTAGTTGAACGATATTTATACTAGCCCACTTATTACGAAGTGGGAATACTTATAATTCAAAGTGAACAGTGTTCAGATTAATTATGGAGGTTTATTATGAAAGTAAAAAAGCATAATTTATTATTAATAGCTTCAATCGTGTGGCTTATTGCTGGTTTCAATATTTTAAAAATTGGAATTGAAACATATGTTGGATATACAAAGTTATTAAATTTCTTTCTCTCAATCATTGTTTTTATTATTTTTTGGTTTGCTATATTTTACAAATTAACTAAAAAACATACCCATAGAATTCATAGCTATGAAATAGAAAAACAATTCTTTTTAAATTTCTTTGATCTTAAATCATTTATTATTATGGCATTTATGATAATTTTTGGTATAACAATTCGAACATTTAATTTATTACCGGATAGATTTATCGCTATTTTCTATACTGGTTTAGGAGCTGCGCTATTTTTGGCCGGTATCATCTTTGGTTTAAATTACTATAAATCATTAAATAAGACTTTAGATTATTCTCCTAAATCTTTAATAAATATTGCTATTATATATTTTATTTTAGCAATGGCTGGGGGTGTTTTTTATCGTGAATTTACAAAATTTTATGCTTATTCAATGCCTACCGTATTAAGTGTAATTCATCCTCATTTATTAATTTTAGGAACATTACTGTTTATCATCCTAGCTGTAATTGCAAAAGTAACAAATATACAAAATAATAGACTATTTAAAAAATTTGTAATCATTTATAATTTTTCTTTACCTTTTATGATCCTCACTATGCTAATTCGTGGGATTCTACAAATAACTAATACGGCTATAAATAGTTTGATAGATAAGATGCTTTCTGGTTTTGCAGGACTTTCACATATTACTATGATGATTGCATTACTAATATTATTAATTTCTTTAAAAAAAGAATTTACAGATTAAGGAGAAATACATTTATATGTCAATATTACTTATTATGGCAATTATTTTCATGACGCTAGCATTGGTTTTTTATACAATCGGTGTTTTTGCTGAAAAAAAGAGTGGCAGTTTACTAAAATGGCATGCTTTGATATTTTGGCTTGGCTTTATTTGTGATACATCAGGAACGAATATTATGGGACAAATATCAGGGCACAATTTTAATTTTAATCTCCACGGCATTACTGGATCAATTGCTTTACTTTTAATGGCTTTTCATGCAGTTTGGGCAACAGTAATACTAATTAAGAAAAATGATCGTGCTAAAAAAACTTTTCATAAATTTAGTATTATCGTTTGGTCAATATGGTTGATTCCTTATATAATTGGTATTTATATTGGAATGAACGGTTAAAAGAAGAGAGACTGTCATGTTTCCCTTCTTTTAACTTATATATAAAAATACAAGCATTCCTAAATATTCAAAAATCATTTTCCATCAATAATAGTTAAAAAAGTAACACTACCCAATAATCAATGGAGGTAATATTCTTTTAAAACTGTATTTCTAATATCAATTCTTCCAATAGCATAATTAGCTATTTTTTATTCCTTAAGCTTTATAAATTGATACAACAATGTATCCATTGCGAGTCCAACTCCAATTAATAGTATTTCAACAAATAATGTCTTGCCTTTTTCCTTTTCCTCGGTATATATTAAAGGATATGTCCTTCCTACAACTACAAAATTTTCTATATAAAATAACAGACTCATATGCGTCTCAATCTTTAAGATTTGTCAGACTCTCAGAATAAACAGTCTATTAACAAATCATACCTACAGGCGAAATACTCTTTCATAAAATATATTCTTATAATAACTTTGTATATTATCAATTATATCCATCTTAAATATCAAAAAAATACATGCAACACTATAAATTATAAATATTTACTAGCTTCTTTAATACTTAGCTTATTCATTAGAGTACGATATTTAATAATAAAGTTTATTACCCATACCAAATTAGTTCTAGAATAATTTCTTAAACTCCAGCCAATTGCTTTATTAATAAAAAACTCATCACTTCCAAAACTATTAACAATTTTTTGCTCCAGCAAGTTTGTATTTGTCTTATCTTTGCGCTAGGGTGAGGGAATTCCATAAAATGTAAATAAATCTCTCATATATTTTGACGTTTTATCTGCTTTTTTAATATCTTGTTGTTTTTCAAATAACTTCTTTTATCATTGTATATTTATTCATAATATTTCCTTTAATAGTATAAACACGTGTTAACCACATTGTTAATAATGTATTTAGTCTATTCTTCAACGCCAATGATTTCAAAAATATCGTTCTTATAATAAGATTTATCTAGGTGATACTTCTATCTAAATATGCTTCAATAAATTTTTTTGAAGGGGAATAAATATTATTAGGCAGCTTTTCTATTTCAAACCAGCACCACTCATCTTGTTTATCTGGTTCCATAGCTTTTAAATCTCCATCGTAATTTTTAGCAATAATATGTATCGTTACATAGTGCTTATTTAATTGAATATCATCGACTACATTAAAAACTTCTATCTGTGAGATATTTAAATTAGTTTCTTCTTTAACTTCTCTAATTGCTCCTTCAAAAATAGTTTCATGATACTCTTGTTTTCCACCTGGTAGACACCATGTGTCCGGTTCATAGATGCCACCAGTATCAACCCCATCTTTTACCCGATGTCCTAAAAGAATCTGATTATTCTTGATTAACAAAACACCTATTCCCACTTTAATGATTTTCTCCATATTATTTCCTCATTTCTAATTGGATTTATCTAACTGTACTCTTAAGCTTCTCATGACGAGTTTGATACATTGTATTTTTAAGTTTTTTAATTATTTCAAGATCATCAGATTTATAAAAAGTGATTTTTTCTTCATTAGTGAATTGAATAAGTTCATCTTTTCCTAAAATCTTTGCTAAATTAACAACTAATGCATTCAAGGCTTTTTGATTATAATAAAAGATAATTACTTTTGCTTTTTTACAATGAATCAGTTTTCTAATTACATCTCCATCTACAATATCTAAGGAATGACCAAAAAAATAGATATAAAATTGTTCATTGTCATTTAACCATTTAGTGTAGTTATTACCTGTTTTTTTAACAATCCTTTGATAATACTTTTGAAATTCAAGATAATCATACTTATCATTATCGGTGACATTTTTAATTTCTGAGCCAATTCCAAAAACCATATTATTTTCTTCTTTTATCCTATCTTTAGCAGCAAATCCATGAATATAATGAACTGTATTTGTTTCTTTTTTATACATTCTTGTGTACGTATCAGTATAATTAAAAGAAATGAGTTTAGTTACTGGTAAATATTTAAATAATTCAATTTTCTTGGTTTTAGTATTTAAAAATCGTGTTAAATATATTTCTAATAACCATGTTAATTCTTCCAATTCTCGATATAAATGTTTCTTTGTGAGTTCTATCTGATGCTGAAAATCGGTATTATTTCCACGTTCTTCTGTTACAATCTTAAATAATTCAATTAAATTACTAGAATATCGTGAAGCGAGCATAGTTTCTTCTCGAGTATGCCAGTTAAGATTATTTGAAATATATGATAATATCTCTATTTGTTTAGCAATGACATATTCAAGATCTGACCACTTATCCCCAATCATACTTTTATTTTTTAAGACATATGTAAGCCAATAATTTTCTTTACATGCTTTGATAAATTGAGAAGTTTCAGATGTTGGAGTTAAGTTTGAAAAATATTTTATTGCTTTGGCAGAAACCGACTTTTCTTTAAAAACCTTATCTAATTTTTCTTTTAATATATCATTATATTCATTTTGATATATGAATTGATTATCCTTAAATCCTTGATAAACCGTTGCAATAGTCTTACAAAAATTTATAAAATCTTCGTAACGAGTATTAAAACCATGTGCAATATCAAAGCCGTTACCAATTACTAATATATTCTCCATCACCATACTCCCCCTTATCAATCAAAATTTTAATTTACTAATTATTATCTAACTATTTTTTACTGTCAACTATTAAATAAACCTTTATAAACAGATAGACTCAGTGCTAGGCATTTTCACCTTTAACAATGATAAGATAATAAAAAAATTGCAATAAAAATAAAATAAATATCTTCTTATTTTGAATTCTTTTGTTCTATCATTAATATTAATTTGATTAGGCATATTGATTTAGAGTCATTGAACAAGGGCTAACTTTCCAATGCTTAAGCAGTAACCACGTTTTCAAATTGTGTATAAAGTTCTGGTAGTGCTTCTAAATCCTCATTCTTTGCTTCTTTAAGCATCTTACTATCTTCTTGGATTGGATCACAATAATATTACATTATACTTTTATATTATAGCTTAAACCTAAAGCTATTACTAATATTATTAGTAATACGTATTTAATCCATAAATAAAAAAATCAAAAATATTAAACACTTTTGATTTTTCTTTCCTTATAATAATAAATTTTATCATGATCATTTATTTCCCGTTTAATTGTGCATGGTTGCCCATAAGCAACAACATTTTTAGGAATATCTTTTGTTACAATACTTCCAGCACCAATAACACTATTATCACCAATTGTAATACCTGGTAAAATAATTGTTCCAGCACCAATCCATACATTTTCACCAATATAAACTGGAAGATTGAATTGATATGCTTCTTTTCTTAATTCCGGTAAAATTGGGTGAGTTCCAGTAATAATTGTAACATTTGGACCCATCATAGTATAATCACCAACATAAATCTCAACATCATCTACTAAAATTAGATTGAAATTGGCATATACTCCTTTACCAAAATGTACATACTTCCCACCCCGATTAGCATGAAATGGTGGTTCAATATGACATCCATCACCAATCACTGCAAACATTTCTTTTAGCAATCCCTTACGTTTTTGTTTTTCTGAAGGTCTTGTTACATTATAATCATATAATTTTTCTACACACTGTAGTTGTTCTTTTAGAATTTCCGCATCATTTGAACGATAAAGTTCACCCTCATTCATTCGTTTTCTTTCATCATTAAAGCCCATGGTTTAACTCCCTTACATTTATATCTCAAATTTTAAATCCAATTATATTATAATATAGCTTTAATCAATGTAATAGTATCTAATGTTTGATAATGCTATCAAAATGTTAACTATAAATAATTTGTTCAGTGATTTAATCACTATTTCTTATCAATAATATTTTCTTTCCCCTTATTCATCGTTTCAGAAGAAAAGAATGTACCATCAAGCTTAACGATATCTGAATCTTTTTATATTCCTAAAAAAGAATAGCCACTTCCAAAATCATCCATAGAGTAGTTGAATCCAGCCTAATGAATTTTCTCAATAATTTTACTAAAAACTTCTAGTTAGGCAAAGACCATTGTTTCAGTCAATTCTAATTCAAGATATTTAGTTGGGAATCTATGGTACATGGCCATCTCTTCCTTCTTATTACCGCCTAAATTAAGAAAGCGCTTTTATGACTATATAATCATATATGCCCCTTTAACTAATGGTAAAGCTATAAAAGTATTTCTCATTGACATTGAACTACATTTATTTTAATCTTCCTATATAAACAACCGTCTTATTCTCCATTACTAACTGTCCGTTATTGCTATATTTATCAAATACATTTTCTAAGGCAGCAATGTATTCAAAATAATTCTGATCAGTTTTTTTTAAAGAATATGAACCTGAGATACAGCGCTTAATAAAACCCTTCTGGTCAAAAAATAAAGGATTTGGAAACTCCATACGCTTATAGTGCATATCAAAAAATTCCTTTATTCTTTCATCATCGCGTTTAATCCCGCCATTAAAACCAACAAAGTTTTGGCAATACTGTTTATAAATTTGAAAGCACTCTTGATTCAATGGTGACTCCATTTCTCGTACATTCCAAACCAATGCTACCCGCCCTTCTAATTTTAAGATTCTCTTACATTCTCTTTTAAACTCATGAACATTGAACCAATGAAATGCCTGAGCAGATATAATAAAATCAACAGAACTAGTATCTAACGTAGTATTACCAGCAGTTCCATTGATAGCATGCAATTTATTATATTTATTTAATTTATTGACTAATTCATTTCTCATATCTTTATTAGGTTCGACACAAAAAACCTTACTACCTTGTTCTAATAACAGCTTTGAAAATTTACCAGTTCCAGCACCTATATCTGCGATTATCGATGTTGATTTAAAACCATAGTCAGTATATAACTTTTCTATTAATATAGTCGGGTACTCCGGTCTACCATCCTCATAAAGATTTGCTAGGCCATCGAATTTTATTGTACTATCCATATTATTAATACTCCTTTATTGATAAGTCTTTTTTATCAGTTATTAATCTTGTTGCTTCTTCAATACTTTGCATTCCACCACAACCTCTCGTAATAACACCAGATAAAGCCATGTCATCTTTAATAAGTTCTTCTTGCACCTTTTTAGTTAAATTAACAATTTCTTGAGCCCGTTACTAGACAATTTTCTTTCATCTGTTAAATAAATGCTGTGATTGTTGCTCTTAAATAGTTTTACACCTAATTCTTCTTCCAACTGCATCAACCACCATAGCAATATCAGCTAAATTGAATATATAATTTAGACGCTTTAGTCATATTTTCTTCTCTTACGGCTACTAAAAATATGTTAAAATCAAATAACCATAAACTATCTCCAATAATAATATATTTTCATTATGCCATATCAAAAATTTATTAACAATACTAACATTAAGCAATAAACACAACGATCAAAGCATAAACTACTAAAGTGATTATCATATTCAAAGAAATGATTGCCGAAGCAAAACCGCAATCATCATTACTTTTATATAAAGGGGAAATCTGCATTGGAATAGCAAAACCAGTAGGACTCATAAAATAAATCAAAACTGCAATCATAAAAACCTTATCAATCATAAGCCCTGGAAAGAAGATAAAGAAACCAATAATCACTAGAATATAAAAAATAATTCTAGCAACTAACAATTTTAACACTGCTCCCAATATTTCCATATTGATATTCAAATCATACCCAATGATAAATAAAATTACGCCTACAATCGGTGCTGTTACTTGGGTGATTGTATTACTGTATATTCCTAAATATGAACTGTTTGATAAAAAATTATATGTACCTAATAAATTAAGTCCTAACCCCAAAATAACTGCAATTACAAATGAATTAGTTAGAATTGTTTTAATAAGTTCCCTAATCCTTGTTTCACCAGCACCCGCTCTTGCAACCATAATTGGAATAATTACAAAAGCCATAAAAACACCTGCTAAATCAAATATTACAGTATTACTTGAAGCCCCTACAATTGATAGATACAAGGGCAAAGCTACATTACCACCTTCACATGTCGTTAACAAGTAAGGTGAAATATGAGCAAATTTTTCCCCAGTAAAATTTATTATAAATCTTCCAATAAACAAAATAACACAATATGCAATAAACACATATAAAACAATAAAAATAGCTGAAGTCTCTAGCTTAGAAGTAAAAAGGATATTAAAAATCATTATTGGAAATAAAATATTAAATACTATTTTATTTGCTCCATCTTTTTGACTTGGTGTAATAAAACCTCTTATTCTTGAAAAAGTTCCTATTCCAATCATAAATATAACAGGAAATATTGTTGTTACTGCTCTCATTTAAACTCCTCCTCTAATATTTTCTTGCATTTAATTTAACATCATATTTTATTTACTTAAATACATTAAAGTCTATTTAGAAGAGGTTTTACAAATCAATCCTTAAAAAAGAATATTTTTGTAAAAAGGATTTACATTTTAAATAAAAATATTGTTCCTAAAGGAACAATATTTTCATAAACCTATTATTTTTCATTAAATAATTCAGACTTCTTTTCAAGAATTTGAGCAACAACTAAACAAGCCGGACAATCGCAATATTTAGCCCCGTTAGCTTTAATTTCTTTAGCATGGCTTTCAATATTTTTAGCATTTTCTTCACCAAAATAAGCTTTACCATTGTCAGAACCAGCAAACCTAATTAAATTATCAATTGGCATAATATCTTCTTCTAATTCAGCGATATATTTCTTAGTCTCAGCCATTTCGCTTTCTGTTCCAATCGCATTTAACCATGCTTGGGCAGCTTCCTTTGTTTCATTACTGCAAGTTGGAGCAACAATCAATTCACGTGTCTTTTCAGCAATATAATTTAATACTTCTTTGTTCATAAACTACATTCCTTCTTTCCTATAATATTTAAATATATTATACTATATTCATTTATTTGTTACAATTTATTGCATAAATTATATATTTCTTACATGGTAACTCAAGGTTATTATATTCAAATCTAAAAAATACAATCAAAATTAATAAAACAGTAATCTCCAATCCCTATATTGGTACCCTTGACTATAATAAAATGGAGATTTTATAACTTCATCTTTAATAAGATTCACAAAATCATTCATAATAAATGCCTCCATTTTTAAGTTTAATTAACTTATAATGCTGTCCCTTTTTTAGGAGTAAACAGCGCTCCCATATCCGCTCCTTCTAATTGAAGCAGTGCAATCTTTTTTTCAAGACCACCAGCATAACCAGTTAAGTTTCCGTTACTTCCAACGACTCGATGACAAGGAATAATGATTGAGATCGGATTGTGTCCAACTGCACCGCCAACAGCCTGTGCTGACATTGTTTTTAAACCTTTTTGCTTTGCTAAAACGGCTGAAATGTCGCCATAGCTGAGGGTTTGTCCATATGGTATTTCTAGCAATATTTGCCATACAGCAAGACGAAATTCACTTGCTTGAAGAGCCAAAAGAGGAATAAAATCTGGCTTTTGACCATTAAAATATAAGTTAAGCCATTCCTTTGTTTGTTTAAATACTGGTAACTCTACGTTCTTATATTCTTTTGATAAATTAGCGCCAAAATATTTTTGACCATCAAACCATAGACCTGTTAATGCTTCACCATTACTAGCTAATGTTATTGCTCCTAACGGTGAAGTATATTTAGATATGTATTGCATATTTCCTCCTTATAAATAATAATTGTTAAATATTAAATGTTTATTAGTAATATTTATTATAGCACAGATAATAAAATTATTTTAAGTTTATTTTCCATAACAAAAAATGGCTAATCACTAAGATATAGCCAAATTAAATATTTTATTGAATAATTTTAATATCTTCTTTAAGAAGATCATAACGCAATCCTTTTAAAATTAACATATAATACTTATCATTTATACTTTCAAATATAGTGTTCTTACTAATTTCTAGTTGATCGCCAACTTTAAATTCTAATAATCCTAATTTATAAGACATTTTAAACTCTATTTTCATTTTCGCACCTCTATACTGGAACTCAGTATACCATTAATATTACTTCAAAACAACAATAAGACATCATAAGTATGCTACTAATATTTATTATTGTTCTTTTTATAATTCTTTATTTAACTATATATATCTTCTTACTTGATTCATATATTGTTCATAAGCAATTCCAAACTTGCTGATACACCATTGCTCCTCTGAAAGAATAACCCAATGTATAGAGATTTGAAATAGTAATAAAATTATAAATAAGATTATTGATTGTGTTAATAATACGGTTCTTAAAAAGAAAATAAAATATGACATATACATTGGATTTCGAGAGAAACGGTAAATCTCGTTAGTATTTAAGCCATCATTTCTTGGATAAAAAATCTTTAACCAAAACAATGCACATTCCCAATCCTAACAAATAAACCAGTAGACCTAAACAAAACTGCCAAGATAAATCAATTATTACTGATAAGAAAAAATATATAAATATTCCGATATTGGCCATCTGATAAATTACATAAGCTATTTTCTCATTGCCTTGCAGTGGAGCAAAATATCCAGCCCGTTTGATTGCACCTTCGTTAATAAATGCTATTAATAAAAAAGGAATAAGTAAAATAAATGCATTCATTTTGTTTCCCCTATTTCTAATCTAACTACCCCTATAATTGGAAACATGATCATCATTACCTCTTAGAGCAACCATATGTACAAGTGTATTTATCACCAATTTCTTCACCATTACAGCAATAATGTTCTGCTTTATTCCCACGTAAAAACTGTTACTTCAATTGTAAATTCATATTCTTCATTATACCATTTTTTCACAATCAGTCGCCCGCTTTTATTAGGTTATCTAATTTTACTATAATTATAGATTTAGAACAATTGAAATCAATTTACTCGTCATAAATTATAAAAAAACAGACTTCTTTTAGGAAATCTGTTTAGTAATTATTTTTATCATGGCTATTTTGACAAACGAACTATATTTTCTATATGTGTTGTGTGAGGAAACATATCAACAGGCTGACAGACATCAGCATGATACCCAAATTCTTGAAGATACTTGATATCACGTGCTTGAGTAGCTACATCACAAGAAATATAAATTATTTTCTTGGGTTCTGCTTGAATCAAATTATCCAAAAATTCTGTTGAACACCCCTTACGTGGTGGATCAACAAAGACAACATCTAAATGCTGATCTTGATTAACTAGTTCTAGCATATATTTACCAGCATCACTACATTTAAATTCAGCATTACTAATATTATTTAAAACTGCATTATTTTTTGCATCATCAATTGCCGTTTCAACGATTTCAACACCATACACTTTTTTTACGTATTTGGCTACTGATAATGTAATTGTTCCAATTCCACAATATGCGTCTAAAACTATGTCTTCTTTAGATAAACCAGCAAATTCAATTGCTTTTGAATACAATTTCTCTACTTGGATTGGATTAACTTGATAAAAAGATTTTAAAGAAATTTTATATTTATTACCTAATAAAGTATCATAAATATATCCATTACCAAACAAAATGACTTCTTGTTCACCTAAAATTACATTATCAGTGCGATGATTAATATTTTGAATAACTGTTTTAATCATTGGAAATTCTTTTGTAATTATTTCCACTAATTTATCTATATCTTTAATTTTATTACGATAACTAATTAGTACTAACATTACTTCGTCTGTATGATAACCGTGTTTAGTCAAAATATGCTTAATATTACCTTGATGAGCTAACTTATCATATGGGTAAATTTTAAACTCTTCCATTAATTCTTTAACTCGATTAGTTATCTGATTTGATAATTCATTTTGAATATAACAGTTTTCACATGGGATGATTTCATTAGACTTTTGTTTATAGAAACCAGTTACTAAATGATTTCCTTTAACTCCAACTGGCATTTGAACTTTATTGCGATAATGCCACGGTTTTTCCATCATAATACAATCATTTACCGCCACTTTACAATTCCCGATTCTTTCTAAACAATCTTTGACCCGTTTTGTTTTATAAATCATCTGTCCTTGAGGATTAAGATGTTGTAACTGACAGCCTCCGCATGGTCTAAAGACAGAGCATTTGGGATCAATACGATATTTTGAAGTAACTTCTAATTCAATTAAACGTGCAATTCCGTAATTCTTTAATACCTTTATTACTTTTAGCCGTCCTCTTTCACCCGTAAGCATACCTTTTACAAAGTATGTAAAGTTATCAATCTTAACAACTCCTTGACCATCGTGAGTTAAATCTGTGCATTCACCATAAAAATAATCATTTTTTTTCATTTAGTCCTCCTCATAAATAAAGACGAGCCATGCTCGTCTATTGATTAGCGTTCGTATTAGCCGCACGATCAGTTGCAGCTTGATCAACTACATTAGCTCCAGTAAAAGTAATATCATCACTATTTGGATGTTTAGTACCAAATATAGGGAAATTAGTATCACCACTGCTCGTTAGAACAAACTCTACGTTGTATTGTCCACGGCCATTAGCAGTAGTAAATAAATTACTATATGCTCTACCTTCTTCCTTATTTTCACCTAAAGTATCATCTAATGTGTGTAAGGCGTTTGTTGCCAGTTGTTTAGCAGTATCTGAAGAAGTATTATCAACAAAATTCATACTAATTTTAACAATTCGACAATCTACTTCAATATTGATACTATTAACGCTTGGGTCTGCTTTGATTGCATCTTCAACTCCTGTAAATTTACTTTTGTCAATTGCAATTAAAGAAGCACAACGATCACCATAAACTGGTCCATCATTTCCTCCAGCAACAAATACATAGATGACGAACACAATAATTATTGATAGAAAAGCAATTAATGCAATTTGCCATTTCTTAATTTTAAACTTGCGTTTCTTCTTGTTTTTCATTGATTTATCTCCCCCGTTATCAGTAGGATAAGCTTTGGCATCTAAACCATCTTCATCAGCAAAGACATTGTCGTTTGAAGGTTTATCATTATTAGTTATTGATGAATTTTTAAGATCATCTTTTGATAGATCAATTGTATCATCTACTTCATCATCAAAACTAAATCTTTTTCTTTGAGACATATTTATATCCTCCTTCAACCATTGTACCAAATATAGAATTATTTGTACATTATGAAATTCTTTGTTTCAATAGTTCAATTAGTAATTTACTTGTAAGACCAGGATTAGCTTGACCACCGGTTTTTTTCATAATTTGTCCAACTAAGAATCCCACAGCTCGATCTTTACCATTGCTATAATCTTCAATTGATTGAGGATTATTATCAAGAACTTCATTAATAATTTTAGTTAATTCTTCCGGTGAAGAAATTTGTTTCATATTATTTTCTTCAATAATAATTTCTGGATCTTTACCTTCATTCATCAAGATTTCAAACACTTTCTTTCCTTGTTTACTTGAGATTGTTCCATCTTGAATATAATTGATCATTTTTGCTAAATACTCAGGAGTTATATTAGTATCTGTAATAATCAAATTATTTTTATTTAAATATGCTTGTACCTCGCCTAATAACCAGTTAGATGCAATTTTATAATGCTTAGTATAAGCAACTGTCGCATCAAAGAAATCCGAAACTTCTTTAGTTTGAACAAGTATCAATGCATCAGTTTTAGGAATTTTGTATTCATTTATGTATCGAGCTACTCGTGATTCTGGCATCTCTGGAATTCTTTCAATAATCCCTTCAACCCATTGATGATTCAATCGAATAGGTAAAATATTTGGTTCTGGGTAATATTTGTAATCTACTGCATCACCTTTAGCTCTCATTACTACAGTTTCTTTACTATCTTCATCATAACGGCGTGTTTCTTGGAGTACCTCACCACCACTAATTAAGACTTTCTCTTGTCGAGCAACTTCAAATTCAATTGCTTTTTGTACATTTGAAATTGAATTTAAATTTTTAATTTCTGTTCTTGTACCAAATTTTTCACTACCATATGGTCGAATTGATACATTGACATCGCATCTCATTGAGCCTTCTTCCATTTTAGCATCACTAACTTCTGTAAATAAGAAAATTTGTCTTAATCTTTCTAAATAGGCAGCTGCTGCCGCACCACTGCGGATCGTCGGTTTAGTAACAATTTCAATTAACGGAATACCAGCTCGGTTATAATCAATCAATGAATAATCGTCAAAGTGTAATTGTTTTGCAGTATCTTCTTCCATATGTAATCTTTCAATTTCAATTACTTGTGTTTGACCATTTACCTCAATCTTCATTGTTCCATTTCGCCCAATTGGGAAACGATCTTGCGTAATTTGGAATCCTTTTGGTAAATCTGAATAGTAATAATTTTTACGATCAAATTGTACCAGTTCATCTATTTCCATATTTAAAGCACTACATACCCGTATCGCAAATTCAACACCAGATTTATTTAGTACCGGCATTGCCCCTGTCATCCCCATATCGACGATATTGGCATTTGTATTTGGTGCCTCACCAAATGTTACTGGGGCCCCAGAAAACATTTTCGATTTTGTTTTAAGTTCACAATGAACTTCTAATCCAATAACAGTTTCAAAATTCATTCTCTCTACCCCTCTCTTGAATATTGATTTTCAAATCCTAATGCTTGTTCTAAAGCATAAGCGACATTTAATACTGTTTGTTCTTCAAATAAACGTCCCATCAGATTTATAGCAATCGGCATTCCTTCACTAAAACCAGACGGAATTGAAATACTTGGCGTCCCAGCAAAATTTCCTAAAGCTAAATGATTTTCTAAAATCAAGTATTCATCTGATAGGCGATCATCATTTGCTTCATCAAGTTTTGGGGCTACACTACCACCATTAGGAGTCAAAATAATATCATAATTATCATAAATTTTATTTAATTCTTCTACAATCAAACGACGTACTCGTTGAGCTTTTCTAAACATCCGTTCCTGATTTTCTGTAGCTAAGGCTAAATTTCCTAAAATAAAACGACGTTTAATATGAGCACCAAATCCATCAGTTCGAGAATTAATCATTACTTCGTCAGTTGATGAACCAGGTTGCCGATCACCATACTTAATTCCATCTAAGCACGAATGATTACTTGTTGCTTCACTATTAGCGATAATCGTGTAAGTTGGTAAAATTGCTTTAGCTAGATGAACTGGAATTTCTACCTCTTCGACACATGCCCCTAATTGTTTTAAGGTTGCAACTACATGGTTGAAATTATTTTTAATATCATCATTTCTAATTTCATTACTAACTGTTTTTAAAACAGCAATTTTCATATTCCTAATATCACTATTCAATTCTTTTAAATAATGTGGTACTGGCCGTGTGCTTGAAGTCATATCTCTTTCATCACGACCAGCTAATGCTTCAGTTACAATTGCCATATCACGAACATTTCGAGTAAAAGCACCTACGTGATCTAAACTTGAGGCATAAGGAATAACACCAAATCTTGAAATTCTTCCCCAAGTTGGCTTGAAACCAACTACACCACAGAATCCAGCCGGTTTACGAATTGAATCTCCGGTATCACTACCTAAGGCAAATGGAACAACCCCACTACCAACAAGTGCTGCACTGCCACCTGATGATCCTCCCGCTATCCTTGATGAATCCCACGGATTATATACAGGCCCAGTTAGAGCGGATTTGTTAGTACCACCCATTGCTAACTCATCCATACTTGATTTACCAATTAAACTAACACCTTCATTATATAATTTTTCAACAACCGCAGCATCGTAAACTGGTACATAATCCTCTAGCATTTTACTTGAAGCTGTCGTTTTAATTCCTTTAGTATTGTAATTATCTTTAAATACTCCAGGAATCCCTTTCAATATTTCTTCATCAGATATTTTAAGTTCTTTAATATTATCCATTGCTTGAGTTTTAGTGATTGTAACAAATGCATTTAAGCGATTTTGTTGAAATTCCACTTCTTTAAATAAATCATAATAATATTCATTTAAATCTATTTCTTGATTAACGATTAAATTATGCAATTCTTCAATTGAATAAACTTTCATTATCCCACCACCTTTGGTACTTTAATTTGATTATCTTGAACACTCTTAGCATTTTTTAAAACATCTTCTCGGCTTATTACATCAATCGGTTCATCATCACGTAAAAAGCATGTCTCAATTTCATAAGGATATGCTAATGGTGCCTTACCATCAGTGTCTATTTTCTCTAATACGGCAACGTGATTCATAAAAATCTCATATTCTTCTACTAACTCTGGCATTTCTGCATCAGTAATATTAAACATTGTTTTCAATCCAAGCTTTTTTAACATTTCTTCTTTATTTTCCATAAATTACCTCCTAATACAACAAGATACTCTTCGCATCTTCACCTTTATCTTTAACAATCAATGCCTCTAGTTGATCTTGTGAACTAACTAATACTTTAATATCAAAACCACTAAATTGAGTATTTAATTCATCAGCTGCAGTAGAAATCAAATAAAGCAATTCAGTATATGTTTTAATATTTACTTTTAAATTTATTTTCATTGACTGAATCTGACCATTTTTATAACGACCATAGCCAATTACACCAACTGCCTCAGTTGCAGCTTTTTTCATATTACTTTTAAAAATTTCAAATTGTGATGCTGTATCTTCATCAGCAGCAGTTGCTTCTGTACTTGTAAACATATAATTTTTGTAATCTAATGTTTCAATATTTCCCACACTGCCATCACAATAACTTTTTAAAATATAACGACCATTAATATCACTTTCGTTAGTATTAGTCGCATAATAAACACAAATATTAGCAGGAATATCTTTTAAGTCTTTTTTACTCTGTAAATATTTGTATAATTTACTAATTGCTTCACGCCCAAAATCAACAACTAACGATTCATCTAATGAGGTGTCTAAACGTTCATTTTTTTCATCACGAGGATCTAGTACGATTGCTAATGATAGACCCTTTAAGACATATTCAGATCCGTTTTTTTCATAATAATCTTGTTCATGCACTGTACTTACCATGATTGGATTTGCAACTCCGCCAATAGTAGTTCCCCGCTGTGCTTGTAAGGTATAAGGATATTTACTAGTATCCTCAGAGCGTTTTAATAATTGATTCATATCATCCGTTTTAAGATATTGCCCTTCAGACATATAATAATCATTAGTTGAGAAATGATCAGTAGATAAAATCTGTAATTCTCGTCCAATTGTTTGAAAATCCATAGTATTTCCAAAAGCAGTATAATAATCTTCTCGACTTAAATTCGTATTAAGATTAACTACTCGATAAAATGAATCATCTAAACTATCGGTAGTGGATACATCATTTGCTGTTTGATTTTCAACGGTCTCTTTAGCATCACTACAACCGCTCAGCACCAATGCTATCGCTAATAAAGCCACTATTTTTTTCATTCTAGTGTTCCTCCTTTATACAGTGCATTATAACACTATTTTAGCTACTTCACCATCTCTAGTAAAGTTTCTTCACTAATTACATTAATTCCCAAATTTTGGGCCTTGGTAAGTTTACTTCCCGCATTTTCACCAGCTAATAAGTAATCCGTTTTTTTGGACACCGAACCTGAGACTTTACCGCCATGCTTCTCAATCAATTCACTTGCGGCTTTCCTTGAAAGAGTTGGTAATGTCCCTGTTACGACAAATGTTTTGCCATCAAAACGTTCATCGCCATCTTGAGCTTCGATAATATTCATATTAACTCCATACTCTTTTAAACGTTGAACAACTGCCTGATTATCAGGATTCTTAAAGTAATTTATAATTGCCATAGCACTAATATCACCAATATCATTGACTTCAATCAACTGAGCATAACTAGCTTTCATCAAATTATCAATACTTTTAAATTTTTTCATTAAACTTTTAGCAGCAGATTTTCCCACATTACTAATCCCCAAACTCGTTAGCAATTTAATTGCATCATTATTTTTACTACCTTCAATTGCATTTAATAAATTATCTGTACTTTTAACTAAACCAATAATTTTTTTATCAAGTAATTCCTGACGTTTATCAATTAAACCATAAATATCACTTAAATCTTTTAAATAACCATGATCCACTAATGTTTCTACATAAGCAAAGCCAAAACCTTTAATATCCATAGCATCACGTCCAACAAAGTTAACAATATTTCTAACTAACTTACTTGGACAGCTATGATTCGTGCATTTTATATCCGCATTATCACCTTCACGTACAGCTGGAGCTCCACAGACTGGACAAGTATTGCCAATTACATATGGAACACTATCAGCGGGGCGTTTTTCTTTAACGACTCCTTTAACCTTGGGAATTATCTCACCAGATTTATAAACAACGATCGTATCACCAATCCGCACATCTAGATCATCGATAAAATCCTGATTATGTAAAGTTGCTCGAGATACAGTCGTTCCACATAAACGAATTGGTTCAAAAATGGCTGTTGGAGTTATTCTTCCAGTTCTACCTACTGACAATTCGATTGCTAATAATTTTGTTTCTTTTTCTTCAGGCGGATATTTATAAGCTACTGCCCAACGAGGTACTTTAGCTGTTGCTCCGAGTTTTTGTCGATCAGCAAAACTATCGATTTTAACAACAGCACCATCAATATCATATCCAAGTTTATCACGATTTTCACCAATCGCCTCAATTGCCTCCCAAACCTCTTTAGCTGTTTTACAAATTTTATAATCTTCAATGATTTTAATTCCTTGCCGTTTTAAATATTCATATCCTTCACTGTGGCTTATAAATTCTCTGCCTTTAGCATCTTGAATATTAAAAACAAACATTGATAAATTTCTCTCTTTAGTAATTGAACTATCAAGCTGTCTTAACGTTCCAGCAGCGCAGTTGCGAGGATTCGCAAAAAGTTTCTTCCCTTTAATTTCCTGAATTTCATTAACTTTATCAAATGCTTCATTGGTCATATAGACTTCACCACGGACTTCAAGATATTCAATCGGTTCTTTTAAAGTATTTTTTACATCCTTGATTACTTTAGCATTAACAGTAACATCTTCACCTTGTAAGACACCATCACCACGAGTAACAGCAACATCAAGCTTACCATTGACATAGCGCAATGCCATTGACAACCCATCAATCTTGTATTCAACCACAAAAGTCGGATCTACCAGTTGTTCTTGCATATCCGCAACAAATGCATCTACATCTTCCTTAGAAAATACATCCTGCAATGATAACATCGGCACATTATGACGTACGAGTACACCAGCTTCACGCTTTGCACTACCACCTACTTTTTGAGTCGGTGAATCACTAGTAATATATTCAGGGTGTTTTTGTTCTAATCCTTTTAATTCCTGCATCATCATATCGTATTCATAATCAGTAATCTCTGGATTATCTTGATTGTAATAACGATCATTATGATATAAAATTGTTGCTTTTAGTTCCTTATATCTACTTAAATCATCCATTATCTCACTCCTAATTTAATCTTAACTATTATACCAAAATACGTATAACTATAAAACAAAAAATGTGCGTTTAGCACATTAATTTGTTAGTTTCTTTAATGCTTTGTGATTTGCCATCAAAGTCTTTAAACCAGCAGGCAATTCAAAAGCTATATCTAAAGTATTACCATTGACTTTAACAACAACACCTTTACCAAAAGTATCATGTAAAACAAAGTCCCCATTTGACCAGTCAGTCACTTCATTATTCCCTACTAATTCTTCTTTAGTTGGAGCTGTATTAATAAAGTTTGCTGTTTTAAATCGTGGCTTTGTTCCTACATGCTTAATCCCCTCACTCCCGATTTCATCAATAAAGCGACTTGAAATTTTAGGAGAATCTGTTACAAAACTAAAGCCTTCACTATCTGTCAAAAACAATTGTTTTCTTGCTCGAGTAAAAGCAACATAAGCCAAACGCCGCTCTTCCTCTAATCCTTCATCTGATTCGCTTAATGCTCTGAAACTTGGGAAAATCCCTTCCGATAAACCTAAAACAAAAACGTAATCAAACTCTAGACCTTTAGCCATATGAATTGACATCAGACTGACATATTGTCCATCATCCAAATTATCATTATCTGTATATAATGAAATTTCTTGTAAATAATTTTCAATTGTTGCAATATCAGGATTTTGATTTTGAAATTCATAAATTGACCGTTGTAACTCATGAATATTATCAATTCGATTATCTTCTAAATCCTTTTTCAACATATCAATATATCCAACATCGTTCATCAAATTTTCAAACATTTCATGAAGCGGCAGACTTGACTGTTTTGCTGTTTCAACAGCTTTAACCAATGTGATTATTTCTTTTTTGGCTTTTGATGACAGCTTAATTTGATCACTAAATAGTGTCAACGCCTCATACAAACTAACCTGATTATTCAAAGCTACTAATTGAATATTTTCTAATGTTTTTTTTCCAATTCCCCGAGCAGGAACATTGATGATTCGTTCGAATGCAAGATCTTCATCATTACATACTAACTGCAGATAGCTCAATGCATCTTTAACTTCTTTTCGACTAAAGAATTTCAAACCACCAAAAATCCGGTAATCTATTCCATGACTAATCATACTCTGTTCAATTGTTCGAGATAAATAATTAGCACGATATAAAATTGCAAAATCGCGATAATTGACTCCGTCAACTTCACTAATTATTTTTTCAATCTGGCTACAAATATAATCTGCTTCTTCCTGTTCACTCTTTCCCATATAATGAATAACTTCACTACCACCAGTAGCCTCAGTATAAAGGTCTTTTTCTAATCGATTTCGATTTTTACGAATTAAGCTATTGGAAATATTTAAAATATTTCCCGTAGAGCGATAATTTTGGTCTAAAATCACTGTTTTACAAGGTTTGAAATCTTTATCAAAATCAAGAATATAATTAACATTAGCCCCTCTAAATGAATAGATGGTTTGATCAGGATCGCCTACAACACAAGTAATTGCGTCTTGTGACATCAATTTAACTAAACGATATTCAATATTGCCAACATCTTGAAATTCATCAACATGGATGTATTGAAATTTATGCTGCCATTTTTCTAATACATCTGGATAATTTTCAAAAATATATACTGCTTTTAATAAAAGATCATCAAAATCAAGCATAAAATGATTTTCTTGATATTCAAGATATTCTTTATATACTTTAGCTTTCTTTATTTCACCTTGAAACTGACCTGCTAATTCCATTGCTCGTTCAGGATCAATATTAGCCATTTTATAATTTGAAATGGATGCAATCATACTTTTAATACTGATTGTTTTTGCATCAATATCTAAATTATTATAAATTTTTTTAATTAATGCTTTTTGATCTTCTTCATCCATAATCATAAAATTACTTGGATAATTAATCACATTAATATGTCGTCTTAATATTCGGACACATAATGAATGAATTGTGCAAACTAACGAACCTAATGCATGAGGTCCTAATAATGATGTAATTCGTTCTTTCATCTCGTTTGCCGCTTTATTAGTAAAAGTAATAGCTAGAATTTTTCGCGGGTCAACACCGATTTCATCAATCAAATAAGCAATTCGATACGTTACCACCCGTGTTTTTCCAGATCCTGCTCCAGCAATTATTCTCAAATGACTATCAAGATATGTTGCTGCTTCTTTTTGATTTTTATTTAATAATTCATCTAATTCCATCTAATCACCACCACCGATATATTATATATGATATTAAATATAAAAGATATATAAAATATTATTTCTCTCAAGATTATTTCTCTCAAGATATTTTTTCTTTAACACCTAAAAATATCCTTTAAAAATAAAGTACAGTTATTTGTCCAAATAACTGTACTTCTACTTTAATTATTTACTATGTACTTATGATAATAACGATTTAACAAACAATCAATAAAGAACAATAACTTATATTTTCCAATACTTTCACTATCATGCCCACCTAAACCAATTACTTGTGTAAATTGTTCTGAAAATTTAATATGAACATTTTGAGTTATCAGAACATTTTTAGCTAATGAAATAATTGCTGGAATAGTGATTGCTTTTTCCATTAATAATGTCCCTTCTAATGATAAAAAAATACAGAGATCATCTCGACGGATTTGCTTAGCAACCTCCATTTGATGCTCTTTACGAGGATAAAATTCAATAAACTTACCCGTTGTTAAAATTGCACGTTGCATAATGCAGCCAAGATCGCCAGGAATATGAGTTGCAAAAATAAAAATTCTTTTAGCGTTATGAATATACTCACACAACTGTTCAATTTCTTGATCAATTGATGTTTCTTGCATTCTTACTAAACTTTCAGAAATTGCTTGGGCATAGTCAACACAATTAATTTTTTTAGTCGCTCGAGTATCTATGATCATTTCATCTGTTTCTTCTTGAATCCCAATACAGTCAGCTTTAAAATCATTAAAATTTGCATAACCTAAATACTGCGAAAAACGACTAATACTTGATTGTGATGTATAACAAATATCAGCAAAATCTTGCAATGAAGTCCGTTTTTTTATTTTATCAATATTTTTTAAAATGCATCTAGCGATATTTATATTTGTATCATCGCTATCTGGTGATGTGTTTACAATATTTTGCAGTTTATAAATAAAACCAGCCATTGTCTGTTATCGAGGAATCTCCTCGATATCCTCCTTTCCCGTACTACTTCAAAATTTTTTGGCTTTTATTGTTCCCCTCTTATTCATAAAACTATAACAGCACTAACCCATGCCATTATTATAACACTACTTTTCAAGAAGTGAAAAGATATTCTATTTTTGAAAATCTATTCAAAAATTAAAAATCATTTGCAATTTTCTATATTGTAACATTTCCTCATGCCCTTTACAATTTAGTTAGATACAGAAATGTATAGACAAATCATCATATTAATCAGGAGGTGTTATCGCAAATAACTGCTATATTTTATTTATTATCATATCATGAAAGGGAAAGAGATATATGAAAAAGAAAAAGAGATTATTACCGATTGTCATGGCCTCACTTATGGCTATGTCGATCAACGTCGGTCCACTTAAAGCTGCCGATGCTCCACTAATTACTAATCCGTCTTTTGAACACGAAATTGATAAAAATGAAGTTCAACTCTACAAAGCTGTCAGAACTGACGAAAAAGCTTTTGACGGAAAATACTCTATCAAAGTTGGGAATCCTAAACCTGAAAATCCTTCTGAAGTTCCTATCTGGCGTTATAATTATGGTAAAGGTAGTGTTAATGTTATTTTCCATAACGTTGAGCCTAACACTACATACAAGATTACTACCCATTACTGGAATGAATCCGGAGTAAAGATGTCTACCGGAGTTCTTGATATTGAAGGTAAGCATACTACGTCTCCTTGGCAGCTTGCTTCTAATATCCAAACTAACCAAAAGGTCAGCACTGAGTGGCAGACTAATGAACATACTATCACTACTGGTCCTAGAACTAATGAAATTTACGGTTTTGCCTATATGGAATGGACTGGTAATGACTTAGGTTCTGGAGTTTTCTATATCGATGATTTCAAAATTGAAAAAGTAGAAAACAAAACAGTTGAAGAGAAAGCTTCTATCAACTATGATGCAGACTTCTCTGAATTCCCAGAAACTGTCCCTGCTGTTCAGAATTTTGAAAAAAATGGAAATGAAATTTATAAATTAAATACAGCTAAGCAAGTTTTTTCAACTGATGAATTCAGTAAAGCTAAGACCCAATATCTAGCCGACAGTATGGTTAAAAAAGGGCTGATCAAAGACTATACGATCAAAACTGTTACTGATGCCTCACAAGGTGAAGGTATTGTTTTAGTTAAACAGCCAATCACTTTTGAACTTCCTGCAGCTGTAACAACAAGCAAAATCGATGCCTATCAAATCGATATCGATCAAGACAAAACTGTCATCCATTCTGACTACATTCAAGGTATTCAAAATGGTGCAATGACTATATTGCAGGCCTTCGCTCAAAGAAAAAGCCTTCCTGCTGGTTCTGTTCAAGATTACAGTGATCAAGTTGTTCGTGGGCTTCAGGTCGACTCTGGAAGAAGATACTATTCAATTCAATGGTTAAAAGATCAGATTGAACAAATGGCATATTACAAACAGAATATCTTACAGCTGAGACTTAAAGACAACGAGGGTATTCGTTATGATTCGAAAATTGCTGCTGATTTTGTTGACCGTAAAGGTGGATTTTGGACTCAGGAAGAAGTTGATGAATTAGTCAGCTATGCAGCTAAATTCAATATCGAAGTTATTCCTGAAATCGACTTCCCAGGTCACGCTGAACAAGAAGCAAATTTCCATAGCGGATGGTGCATTCCTGGTTCAACCAAAGCATTAGACTTTTCTAAACAGGAAGTTCGTGAATATATGATCTCTGTTTATAAAGAAGCAGCAGATTTCTTCCATGCTAAAACGATTCATATCGGTGGTGATGAATATTTCCAAAGTGGTTATACAACTGCCGGTAAAACAGTTTTACAGGAATGGGCACGTCAAGTGACAGGAAATGAAGCTGCGACAGACCATGATGCTATCAAACTTTTCTTCAATGAAGCGGGAGACGAACTAATCAAACAAAACTTAAAAGTACTAGTATGGAATGACAACATCTTTGATTTAGGAGGAATAGTACCATTAGACAGCCGTCTAATTGTTGATTTCTGGGCTGGAGGAATGTACGGATCAATCAAAGCCAGTACTACAGCTAATGCTGGATATACAATCATGTCAAGTTCTTCATCAAACTATCATGATTTATGGCCACAACAAGGACAGAGCAAACTAGACCGTCCATTACCAAAACGGACATATGAAGAATTTACAAGATATCATTATTCAAAATCATCATATCATTATGGAAATGATGAAGTATTAACAGAAAATCTTGACAAGTCATTAGGACAAGTATTCCCAATTTGGGATGATGCCCACGGGTATGTACCAGAATATATTTTGACTAGGACACTATTCCCACGTTATGCTGGATTTGCATTAAAAACATGGGGAGCAGAATATCAAAAGGAAATGGATTACGAAAGCTTTGAAAGACTGATGTATACACTTGGATCACCACGTGATGATTTATTTACACAATCAAAAATCAACTACAACAAGACTGATCTAGATCTAGTAATAAATAAAATCGAAACCGCTCTGGCTGACAAAACTACAACAAATACTGCAGTTCAAGAAAATATTGATAATTTAAATGCTATGATCAGTGATGTTAAAGCAAACCCTGCTAATTATCAAAAAGATAGTTTCTACACAGATATTATCAATGATTTGATTTATAATTACGAAAATGTTGAGTACGTAGTAGTTAAAAAGAATCTTTTAAATATTGCAATTGAGGAAGCACTTAAAGTTACTGAAGCAGAATTAAATACTATTGTTCCTGCTGTAGTTACAGAATTTAAAGCCGCTCTAGCAGAAGCTCAACAGATCAATGGAACTTCTTTAGCTACGCAAGAAGAAGTAAATGCATCGTTTGACCGTTTAAGTGACGTAATGCAAAAATTATCTTTCAAAAAAGGTGATAAAACTGATTTAGAAAATTTAATTAAAAAAATTGCTAAACTAAATGCTGAAGATTATCTAACAAGCACTTGGAATGCAATGTTACCTGTTTTAGATGAAGCTAAAGTTGTTGTTAATAATCAAAATGCTTTAGAACCAGAAGTTCAAGAAGCGCACGATAAATTAGTAAGAGCCTTCTTACAGCTAAGACTAAAACCAAATAAAGATGCCCTTAACGAATTAATTAATAAAGCTGAATCATTGAATAGTGCAGAATACACTAGTGAAAGCTGGGCAGCATTAGCTAATATTCTTATTGATGTAAAAGCTGTTGCAGCCAATGAAGTTGCCACTGTTACCGAAATTGAAACCGCATATGACAACTTACAAAATGCCATCAATAATTTAGTTAAAGTTACTCCAGCAGAGCCAACTACACCTAACACTCCAGATGCTAATAAAAAAGACGATGTTAAACAAGGTAACGTCAAAACTAGTGATAATACAAATATCGCTCTATACACTTCATTATTTATTATGGGTGCGTTAGTATTACCATTAGTATTAAAAAAGAAAAGACATAACTAAAACACTCAAAAAATCTCACTATGTTTAGTGAGGTTTTTTCTATGTTCAATACTTGGCTCATTTTTCAAATATTGAATATAATTTATCATCTTGTAAACCTCAATAATAGGCTATACAATTTAATTAAGTGCAAGCATATATAAACAAACCATTATATTAATCAGAAAATATTATTTAAATAATCTTAATGATTTGATTTATAATTATGAAAACGTTGACCCTAATAACTATATTCATACTAAAAATGAAACTTCTACTATAAAACCATTTGATTTGGAATAAATAACTGCTAAAATTAGAGATAGCAATAATTTATTATATTTAAATTTACTAAAAACTGCCTTATTTAGTTTAGTAATACTCGATAAAAAAGAAAAACGATACAATAAATAAAAATACTAGAGTTTGTATTAAAATAAACTCTAGTATTTTTATTAAAATTTATGTGAACGTCCAACTAAATCATTTATATCATTAATACCAATTTGTTCTAATAATGGTTCTAAATCATTAATAATTTTTTCACATACATATGGATCAATTAAATTCTGACAACCAATTGCAACAGCACTTGCACCAGCCGACATCATTTCGATAACATCACGGGCATTTTGAATCCCGCCCATACCAATTACTGGTATCTTTACTGCTTGACTTACTTGATAAACCATTCTTAGAGCAACCGGGAAAATTGCGGGTCCCGAATATCCTCCCGTCTTATTAGCAATAATTGGTTTTCCTGTTTTAAAATCAAAGCGCATCCCTACTAAAGTATTAATCATCGTTATACCATCAGCCCCAGCCGCTTCAACTGCTTTAGCCATTGCTACAATATCAGTAACATTTGGTGATAATTTAACATAAACTGGAACTTTAGAAACTTCCTTAACTCGACGTGTTAAATCAGCTGCCATTTCTGGATTAGTTCCAAATTGAATTCCACCACTATGGACATTCGGGCATGAAATATTCAATTCTAAGGCTCCTACCATGTCATGAGTAGAAATCCTTTTAGCAGTTTCGACATAATCATCAGGTGCACTACCACCAATATTAGCAATTACTTTATCATTATATAGCGGTCTTAGTTTTTCTAATTCCTCAGCCATAACAGCATCAACACCAGGATTTTGCAAACCAATTGCATTTAACAAACCACTTGGTCCTTCAGCAATTCGAGGTAGAGGGTTCCCATAGCGAGGTTCTAACGTAGTCCCTTTAAGCATCATTGAACCAAGAATATTGATATCATAAAACTTTGCGAACTCATATCCAAACCCAAATGTTCCACTCGCTGGAATAATGGGATTTTTCATTTCTAAACCAGGTAAAGATACTTTTAAATTAGCCATTTACAATCACCTCGTTACTTTCTAAGATTGGTCCTTCAACGCAGATTCTTTTATATGGTCTAGTTTTAACTTTGCAAGAGCATCCCATGCAGGCACCAAAGCCACATCCCATCCGAGCTTCAAATGATAATTGCCCATTTTCTGGATAATTAAGTGCTAAAGCATCTAGCATTGGTTCTGGTCCACAAGTATAATAATTATCAAAAGTCAATCCTTCATTTTTAATTACATCAACAACCGTTCCTTTTGTTCCGGTGCTGCCATCCATTGTTGCGACAAAAACATTAGAAAATTCAGCAAATTTTTCTTGATAAAAAACATCTTTTGCACTGCCAAAACCTAGTACTGTCGTTATCTCTATTCCTTTGGCTGCAAGCTTTTTACCTAAATTATATAGGGGTGGTGTTCCTAATCCACCACCAATCAATAAAGCTTTACCATCCTTAATGGTAAATCCATTACCTAACCCAATCAAACAATCTAAATAGCTGCCGATTTCTTTATTTTTTAAGATTTTAGTTCCTTCTCCAACTACTTTAAAAACAATCACAATATGACTATCATCATAATCACTGATTGACATCGGTCTTCTTAAATAAGGTTGTAAACTATCATTGATTTTAATATTGATAAATTGGCCCGGAGCACTGATATATTTAGCTCCTTCACCTTCTAAAATCATTTCATATACATCATCTGCAATATTTTTAATGCTTGTAATCTTCATCATCCCATGTAAGTTTGCCATAATGCCTCCTATATTTTTGTAACTTTACCATCTAAAACATGATACTTTAATGCTCCAAAACACTTAGTTTCAAGAAATGGTGTATTAATTGATTTTGATTTAATACTTTCTTTTGTAATTACATATTCTTCTTCTAAATCAAAAACAGCAAGATTTGCCTTTAACCCAACTTCTAGATCATGCTCGATTCCAATTACCTTTGCTGGATTTATAGACATACATGTCAAAACTTTTTCTAAAGAAATAAGTCCTTTTTTAACTAAATATGTATACATTAAGCTAAATGCATGTTGATTCCCAATAATTCCAAATGGAGCTTTGTCGATTGGTTTATTTTTTTCTTCAATCGCATGTGGTGCATGATCAGTAGAAATTACAGTTACACCCCCATTATTGATTCCTTGAATCAATGCCGCTAAATCTTCTTTACTTCGAAGCGGTGGATTCATTTTATAATTGGGATTCATATCCTTAATATTATCATCAGTTAAAATTAAATGGTGTGGACATGCTTCACCGCTAACTAATGGATTTGTTTTCCGAGCTTCGGTTAATGCCGCTACTGTTTCTTTAGTTGATATATGACAAATATGATAACGATTTCCGATTTCACTTGCCAACTTTAAATCACGAACAGCATGATTAAATTCAGATGCATTATTTATTCCAACTAAATTATGTTCTTTTGCATAATTACCATCGTTGATACAAGCACCTGGCTGTAATTCAGCTTCGTCTTCACAATGAGCTACAATAATACTATTATTCGCTTTTGCAGCTTTCATTGCCGTTTCCATCATCATAGATGATTGAACTCCACGACCATCATCTGAAAAACCAACTACAATTTCTTCTTTACTATTAGCATCAAAATCTACTAGTTCTTGACCTCTTAATTCAGTCGTAATTGCACTATATGTATAAGTATGTACCTTCGCATCTTTTGCTACCCGCAAAGCAAAATCTTTAATTGTGGCTACATCATCCATACATGGGATTGTATTAGCCATTGCAACTAGATGAGTATAACCACCGTATTTAGCAGAATTAGTCCCGGTTGCAATAGTTTCTTTGTGTTCAAATCCAGGCTCTCTTAAATGAACATGAATATCAACAAATCCAGGTGTTAATAAGTTACCTTTTAAATCAATAATCTCATCAGCATCCGTTAATTCTTGAGCGATTGCTGCAATACGATCATTTTCAATCAAAACATCTAATTTTTGGAGTTTATTATGATAAAATACATTACCATTTTTGAATAATATTTTAGTCATTTGTTAACACCCGATTTAATAATGCCATTCTTACAAATACACCATTTTCCATTTGTCTAAAAATACGGCTTTGTGCACATTCAACAATTTCATCAGCTATTTCAACATTACGGTTAAATGGTGCTGGATGCATTATAATCGCCCCTTCTTTCATTTTATCAACACGTTTTTGATTCAAGCCAAACATCTGATGATATTCATCAGTCGTTAATCGCATCAAATCATGATGACGTTCATGTTGTACTCGTAATAACATCACAATGTCAACTTCTGGTAAAATTTTGTCAAAATCAACATAGTTATATCCAGCTTCTTCAAATTCACGTGGTCCACTAGTATATACTTCCATTCCTAAACGCTGCATTATCTCATAATTACTATGAGCGACTCGAGAGTGAACGATATCCCCAACGATTACAATCTTCAACCCTTCAAAATGACCGAATTCTTCACGAATTGTCATTAAATCTAAAAGAGATTGACTTGGATGATTCCCAGTTCCATCACCACCACTGACAACAGGAATCTTAATTCTTTCAATTAAATCCTCATAATAGTTTTCCTTGGGATGGCGAATTACGACAGCATCACACCCAATTGATTCAAAAAACTTAACCGTATCATATAAAGTTTCTCCTTTTTGAACGCTTGAATTTGCTGCTTCAAAATTTTGAGTTCGACAACCTAAATTATAAGCAGCTTTATCGAAACTATAATGCGTTCTTGTTGATGGTTCAAAAAATAAGTTTGCAACTACTTTTTGTCCTTTGAAATCAACTTTTTTACCGTTTTTAAACTCTTCAGCTTCATCCAAAATCTGATTAATTTCTTCTGTTGAAAAATCTTTTAATGTAAATATGTTCATAATCTTCCTCCATAAAAAATACCTCTAACGAGGTATAATTGGGAAATAATATTAATTATACCCAGTTGACATAGTTTTTTTTCTTTTTACATCATAACAAAAATAGGTTATTTTGACAATTATTTTACCATATAAAAAGGGAAATATTTATTCCCCTTGATATTTCTTTCGTAAAGCTGATTCAACACATGGTGGTACTAGCCCTGCAACACTGCGGTTATGGCTCACCATTTCTTTAACTGCCGAAGAAGATATAAATGAATGTGATGGTTTTGTCATTAAAAAGACCATATCTACTTCTTTATCTAAATATTGATTAGAAAAAGCAAGTTGTAATTCGTATTCAAAATCCATAGTTGCTCTAATTCCTCGAACAATAATTCGAGAACCAACATCTTTAGCATATTCAACTGATAATTTATCAGAAGAATCAATGATCACATTATCAAACTGTTGACATGCCGCCTTTAATAATTCTTTTCTTTCATCAATTGAAAAGAGTCCTTGTTTATTAGGATTAATACAAATCGTTACATATAAAGTATCAAACATTCTGCTTGCTCGTTCAATAATATCTAAATGTCCATTTGTTACAGGATCAAATGTTCCTGCATAAACCGCAATATTTTTCTTCATCGTCCTATCCTGCCATAAATTTAAATACATTTAAAGCTGTAATGCCATAATCATTTTTTTTGATCAAATCTAATTCTTTAAATGGTTTAAATTCTACTTCCTTTAACTCTTCTACTACTATCATACATTCATCATTTAACATTTCATTTACAATTAGAAATTCTAATATATCATCTACTAATCCTTTTCCATAAGGAGGATCTAATAAAATTAAATCAAATTTAAGTTTTTCATTAGCAAATCGTTTTAATGCTTTACGATAATCTAATTTATATACATGAACATTAGCTAATTTCAACATTGTAAAATTTTCTTTAATTACTTGAAATGCTGCATACTGGTTATCAACACTATACAAATGTTCATACCCTCTTGATAATGCTTCAATACCTAGACCACCACTACCAGCAAATAAATCCAGTACTGCTCCACCATCAAAGTATGGTCCAATAATATTAAACAGATTTTCTTTATTACGATCTGTTGTCGGTCTTGTCAAATTTGATTTAACACTTTTTAACTGTCTACTTTTATACTTACCTGCAATTACTCTCATAAGCCCTCTTATAATTGATATGGTGATAAATCTAACTCATTAGAAATACCCCCAAATACTACTTTAGTTATTTCATCTAAAAAATCATTTAAACGATGATACTTACAATAATAATCTAAAATATCTTCATTACTTGCAATTTTCTTCTTTAAATCACGAATTTCATCTTTAATCTCCTGATTATCAATATATTGATTATATTTCTTTAATTCATCATATTGATTCAGTTTATTTTGATATTCATGCAATAATGAATCAATCTCCTGATTATGAAGTTTCTTTTCAGCTTCAACATAATCAATATATCGCTGATCCAGTTTTATTTCTGTAATTAATTTATCTAATATCTCTTCCATCTTACCTACATCATCATTTCTACCATATTAATTAACATGGATACTTGATCAATCTTGTCAATAAATTGTTGATTTTTACCATCTTTATATTCTTGAATTAAATGCTCGTATTCTTGAGGATACCGAGATAAAACTATATACCAATTAGGATGATAACGAAGATAATATCTAATTTCTTCATTCATCATACCATTTTCTTTCCTTAGCAGGCTCTTTTTTATCTAAAAAAGTACTAGCAACATTTAAAACTTTTTCAATTGAACCTAAACTACTCGATAAAGCATTTAAATCAATATTCTTAATTACTTCTAGTAACATATTTAAATCAAAACCACTATTACCTGTTTTATATGGTAACCAAAATTTATCATCTTTACCATACATAACAAAAATTTCATATAACTGTTGCCAAGTATAACGTCCATTAAGAACATCTTGTTTTATACTAGGGATTGTTTTTAAGAACTCTTTAAATTCATCCATAAGATCACCTAATATATTATATGTATATTAGCCTAATCGGTGTCAAATTTTTGACGATTATGTTTTGCAATTATTGCTTGTGCGACACCAACTGCTACAAATGCAGTAACTGATGAAGATCCACCAGCAGAAATTAACAGTAATGGTACTCCGGTCATAGGAATTAATCCAGATATTCCACCAAGGTTAATCAATAAATGTAAAAAGAAATATGAAGCAATTCCCAACAAAATAATCCGTGATTTATTTTCTTTAATTTCCTGTGAATATTTTAATAACTTAAAAATAATGATACATGTTGGAATAATTATTAAGCCTAAACCAATGATACCTAATTCTTCATATATAATAGCACCAATAAAATCGTTTTGTGACTCTGGAATATATCCAAATTTTTGGGTTGAATTTCCTAAACCAACACCAAAAAGACCACCATTATTAAAAGCAATTAAAGCATTTGATAATTGCATACTTGTATCATAAGGATCACTTAATGGTGCTAACCATGTAGAAATTCTCCCTAATTGGTAACCTTTTAATACTGAAGTCCCAATAATTAAAAACAATACTCCACAAACCCCAATGAACACCCATACGATTCGCTTGTATTTCTTAAAGTATTGACGTGGTGTCCCAATAAAACAAACAAAACAAATAGTTACTAAAATAACAGTTGTTCCAAAATCTTTTTGCACAAAGATCCCAACTCCAGCAGCAATTGCTACTAACATCATTGGCAGGAAAACACATTTTAAAAACTTTTCTTTATAAAAAGCAGATTTCAACTGTTGTGTTTTAAATCTACCTTTTACTACAAAGGCTTTATCACTTTCAGTTAAAAAATAACTCATTATCAGTATCATTGCAACTTTCATGAACTCAGCTGGCTGAATACTAAATAAAGAACCAAATTTAATCCATGCATGAGAGCCTTTAGTACTACCAAAAAATATACAGATTATCATTAAAAAGATTCCTAATAAGTATAATTTCATCGATGCACTATAAGTAATATACCGAGTTTTAAATACTCTGGCAATAAAAATCATTACCCCAGCCCCAGCAATTACATAAACACTTTGAGTAATCATATTTTTTAAAGCATAAGTAACCCCATGAGAAGTCACACTTCCAACTGATGCTGAACCAATCATAATTATTCCAAAAATTGCCAAAACAAAAACACTAGCATAAATACCTTTATCGACCCCACGACTTTTAAATAATCGCTTAATCTTTTCTATTCCTGCCAATTTATTCACCTACTCGAATAAAATCATTATTTTTGGCTGCTTTAACAACTTGATATATAGAATAATGAGAAATTTCGTAAAATTGTTTGTCCAATTGCTTTTCTTCACTTTTACTATCAACAATTGCTTTAAACTTACGATATGCCTGCATAAATTCTTCTTTGCTAATACCTTCTTCATAAGCTTTTTCAACAGCATTATATAATGCCATTACATCAATTATTTCTTCTGTTGACCATCTATAGTCTAACGGATAATTGTAATCCATACTAACACACTCCTTAATTGCTTTATATTATAACTTAAAATTTATCGATTATCTACAATAACCCAAACAAAAGATAAATATTAGAATAGGATATACTAAAGGAGGCGATAATATGAACTGCGGATTTAACTATTCTGGATGTGGATGTAATTCATACAATCCTTTTATCACTAATCCATTTGGATGTGGTGGATGCAACAGCTGTAACATTTCAAGCAATGGATGCGGTTGTGGTTGCGGTGGTTTCGGTTCTTCAAACTGGTTTGCCATTGTCTTAGTTGTATTCTTATTATTAATCATTTGTGGAAATTCAAGAATTAGAGTCGGATAAAGTCTTTATTTCACCTCATTTTATGATATAATACTATCAGAATTAAAATGAGGTGAACCTATGATAACAATGAAAGATATAATTGATGACCATAATGAAAAGATTCGTGAGGTCTCAAAAGAAGTAGCATTACCAATCACAAATGAAGAACGCGAACTTTTATTACAAATGCATGAGTTTCTTGTTAACTCTCAAGACCCTGAAACTTCTGAAAAATATGATTTACGCCCAGCTGTAGGAATTGCGGCTATTCAATTAGGAATTCCTAAACGAATGACTGCTATTCATGTTTTAGATTTTGATGAAGATGGAAATGTTATTGGGGCTGATGACTATGCTTTAGTTAACCCAAAAATCATTTCACATACTGAAAAACAATCTTATTTAAAAGATGGTGAAGGATGTTTATCTGTTAATGATGAAGTTCAAGGATATGTACCACGCTACGCTAAGGTGACCGTTAAAGGATATGATGTTTTGACTGATCAAGAAGTGAAAATTGTTGCTCGAGGATTCTTATCAATTTGTTTACAACATGAACTAGATCACTTCGAGGGAACTTTGTTCTATGACCGTATCAACAAAGAAAATCCTTTAGCACCTATTCCTAATGCTATGGTTATTGATTAAAAAAACGACTATTTGTAGTGTCTTCAAAAAGTTACTCTAACTTTAAGAAGTGCTGCAGATCAAGTCGTTTTTTTCTTATAAAAATTTATTACCAAGCCTAATAACAACATTAATACGATTGTAACCATTAAATTATTAATCGTATAAGGGTGATAATGTAACCTAATTCCTCTAACATCTACCAAGAAATCATATACAATTTTTAATACAACATCTTTAAAAATAAATACTACCATCAAACAATTATAGGCCTTAAAAACTCGATTTAAAATTAAATTATACTCTTCTTTACTATCTTTCTTTATTAATAAATGTTCTAGATTATTGATAAACAAAAAAGTACTAAAAATTAAAACCACTGTTAATAAAATATCACTGCTTAATAATGCATAATCGTAAATATTGTATTTTAGATGATGCAGATAAGCCTGATAAAAGCTCATTAATAAATGGGCAACTTTATCTACTAATAAATAAAGATCAAAACAAATTATCAAGTGTCCTAAAAAAACAATATTATTAAACTTGTTTTGACATTTGGGTTGGTACCACAAATAAAGTAATGATAGCAAACAAATCAAGGCAATAATACCTATTATTATTTCGAGATAACTAACTAGATCATAACTTTTATTTTGCCATAACATCTTCAGCACCTCGATTCCAATAACTTATTCCTAGTATATTGATAAAGATTGTAACAACAATAATTGCAACCTCCGGTAATCCCAAGTATGGCAAAGCATAAAGAAATATATCATTAGAGCTGCTAGTTTGATTATTTAATCCAAATAATTCCAATACTCTAGCTAGTTTAACAATCAGCGGAACGATTACAGTTCTAATAATAATTAAGATAGCTATAATATCGGCATTAATAGCTAATTTACGAATTGCATCACGACTACTATTTTTAATAAAATCTAAAATATTTTTCACCAAAAAAATCATTAAAATCATAATAATTAAACTAATCAGATCATAACCTATCTTAATCATCCACTCAAAATTGCTCTCAATATTAAAACTAGCATTATTAAACCAATAAACCATCAGCTCATTACGAATGGTTCCTAACATTAAGCCCGCGGTACTAATAATAAATAAGAACGCAAAGAAACGGCGCCATTTTATAAGACGACGTCGCATTGAAAATAGTCCATTTAAACAGACTACATAGATAAAAAGCAGCAGGATCATAACTATATTATTAATATGCATGGCTAAAAAACTCTGCATTTAATCACCTCATTAAAATTATACATGAGGACTAATAAAAAAACTAGAAAAAAGGCTATTGTTTTGAACAATAAACAATAGTCCTAATTATTTTATATTTTAGCAAATGCTTGTTTTAAATCCGCAATTAAATCTTCAACATCTTCAAGACCAACAGACATTCTAATTGTTTCTTGTTTTACCCCACCTGCTATTCTCTCTTCCTCTGACATTTGAGCATGTGTCGTACTTGCAGGATGAGTCAGCAATGAACGTGAATCAGCAAAATTAGTAACATGAATAAATAATTTAATATTATTAATTACTGTTTTACCACCAGCAACACCACCTTTGACTCCAAAAGTATATAATCCACCAAAACCATTGGGGAAATATTTTTTAGCTAGTTCATAGTTAGGACTATCTGGTAATTCCGCGTAACTAACCCATTCAACATCATCACACTCATTTAAAAATTTTGCTAATAATCGGGCATTTTCAACGTGTTTTTTCATTCTTAATGATAATGTTTCTAATCCTAATAAAGTCATATACGCATTAAACGGTGACATACACCCTCCTAAATCACGTAATGTCTTTGCTACTGCTTTAGTACAAAAAGCACCCGCTCCTAAATCAGCATAAACTATATCATGATAAGCTTTGTCAGGCATGTTAAATAATGGATAGCGAGGATTATCTTTCCATTTAAAGTTCCCACTATCAACGATCACACCACCCATAACATTACCATGACCAGCTAGATATTTAGTAGTTGAATAGACTACTAAGTCAGCTCCATATTCAATTGGTTTAAATAAATAAGGGGTTGGTGTTGTGTTATCAACAACAAATAAAATTTGATATTCTTTAGCAATAGCACTAATTGCTTCAAAGTCTAACATATCTCCATTAGGATTTCCTACCGATTCAACAAAAATAATTTTTGTTTTATCGTTGATTGCCGCTTTTAAAGCCTCTAAATCAGTTGGATTAATAAAGTGTGTCTTAAATCCCATTCCTGCCATCGTTCCTGATAAAGAACCAATCGTACCACCATACAAATTATTTGCAGCAACAATTTCATCTCCAGTTTCACACACAGTCATAATCAATCCCATAATTGCTGCAGTTCCAGAAGCAAATGCTACAGCCCCGAATCCGCCATCTAAAGCCGCCATTCTTTGTTGTAGAGCATCAACTGTTGGATTAGATAATCGAGAATAGAAGTATCCTCCTTCCTCTAACGCAAAAATTCGCGCCGCTTGATCAGCATCTTCAAATGTAAAAGCATTTGATAAATATAAAGGCATCCCCGTAGCCTTAGTTGTCACATCTGGCTTTTGACCAGCATGGATTTGTAATGTTTCAAAACCATAGTTTTTATTATCCATAGTATCTCCTCCTAAAATTGATAAAATTGTATCACACCTTGAGCTTTTTTTCCATATAAAAAGGTTGGTCTCCCAACCTTACGATAAATTATTTTTTAAGAAAATCAGGATATGCCTCAGAACCATGTTCTCCTAAATCAAGACCAGCAAGTTCTTCCTGAGGTGTTACTCGCAACCCAACCGTTTTCTTAATTAAAGTAAACATGATGAAGGACATTGAACATACCCAAACTGCTACAATAATTACACCAATCAATTGCGTAATCAGTAAAGCAGTTCCACCCCCAAAGAATAAGCCTAAAGTTCCTTCACTTGCTGGGGTATTGCATGCAAATAATCCAACTGCAAGTGTTCCCCAGACACCATTTAAACAATGTACCCCAACTGCCCCAACAGGATCATCAACATGTAATTTTTGATCTAAGATTTCACAGCCATAAACTACTAAAATCCCGCCAACAGCTCCAATTGCAATTGCACCATATAATGAAACAATATGACAACCAGCCGTAATCGCTACTAAACCAGCTAAAATACCATTTAAAGTCATTGAAACATCTGGTTTTCCATATTTTTTCCAAGTAAGAAACATTGCTACTAATGCACCAGCACATGCTGATAAGTTTGTTGTCATCGCAATATGACCTATATAATCTGCTGCTTCTAAAGAAGAACCTGGATTAAATCCAAACCAGCAAAACCATAAAATAAATACGCCTAAAGTGGCCATCATGATATTATGACCAGGAATTGCATTAGTACTGCCATCCCTATTATATTTTCCCATTCGTGGACCTAAAACAACTGCCCCCATTAATGCGGCCCAACCACCAACTGAGTGAACAGCAGTAGAACCAGCATAATCAATAAATCCTATTTTTGATAAAAAACCTCCACCCCAGATCCAATGACCAGAGATTGGGTAAATTACTAAACTAATTACTAACGTATAAATTAAATATGATGAAAATTTAGTTCTTTCTGCCATCGCACCAGAAACAATTGTTGCTGCCGTAGCACAAAAGACTGTTTGAAAAAAGATAAATACTGTTGGTGAAAGTGCCTCAAACTGTGATAAATTTAATGTCGTCGGATCAATGAATCCTGTTATACCTACAATTCCCCCTAATGATTCGCCGAACATCAAACCAAAACCTACTACTAAAAATATAATTGATCCAATTGCAAAATCCATAATATTTTTCATTAAAACATTGTTGCAGTTTTTTTGCCGAGTTAAGCCAGCTTCCAAAATAGCAAAACCAGCTTGCATCAGCATAACCATTACCGCACCAAGAAACACCCAAACAATATTAATTAATTGTTCCATATTTGATCCCCCTTTTAATTTTTATAAATCTGTTACAGAGCATTTTCTCCTGTTTCACCAGTTCGAATTCGTACTGCCTGTTCTACTGGATAAACAAATACTTTACCATCACCCACATTACCAGATGAAAGTTTGGTTGTAATTTCTTTAATCATTTGATCAACTACTTCATCTTTAACAACTGTTTCAATCCGTAACTTAGAAACTAAGTTTACCGAATATTTAGTTCCCCGATATTGTTGAGTATAGCCCATTTGATTACCAAAACCCATAATATTTGAAACCATCATTCCGGTAATCCCACAATCAGTTAGAATATCTTTTAAAATTTCTAGCTTCTCAGGTCTGATAATGATTTCTAGTTTTTTCATACTTAAAATTCCCCCTTTATTTTTTGATTTAAAGTTTATCGCCTTTAAATCTTAATAAAATACTATCAGAGTAATAAATTATTGTCAATTAATATTTTTATAAATATATATTTTTATTAAATTTAGGATTTTAACAAATTATAATTTAATTAAAATATTAATAAATTTCCTTAAATTCTTTATAATAAAAAGAAAAAGCTATCCTAAGATAGCTTTTAATAATTTGTTATTAGTATAAATTTACTAATTTAATAATAATCCCTTACCAAGTTCACCATATCTTCTACATATAAACGAGCAGCATCTATTACACATTGATCAATTTCCTTTAACTGCCTAAATGTAAGCTTAAATGAATATTGCTCACGCATAAGTGGTAAATCTGTTTCTTGACATAATTTAATCATATTTTTCATTTTATGATCATTAATGTAGAAAGCATTAAACAAAGCAATATTATGTACTTTTTGTCTATTTAAACTTTTAATAAATGTCTCTAACTGCGGATCTTTCCAAGCCGAATCATCAAAGCCAATAACTAATAAATCGACTGGAGCAAGAGCATCAAATTGATCAATCGTCTTTGCATATGTTTTAACCCATCTTGCCATAGCTTCAGCAACAGGCTTGATGTGTTTTGATTTACTTGTATATAGAATTTCTACTCTCATTTATATCACCTTCTATATTTTAAAGTGTTTTTGTGAACTATATGTTAACCATGATTAAATTATATCATTTAACAATTTTAAATCCACTTTTTAATTTTAGAAAATGAAGATTGTGGCACACTAACATTAGGAGGTAGATGATGGTAAAAAAATTATTTTTGGTAGGTATCATGTTGTTATCATTAACAGGCTGCGTAAAAGGAAATGTTGACATCGAATTTATTGATGAAAGTAATGCATCTTTAACAATTGAAGTACTCATTCAAGAAGATTTATTAGATTCTTATGGTACCTCACTTACTGATTTAAAACATAAATTAACTAATAGTGAGTTGAGTACATGGGAAAATAAAGAACTAAAAAAAGATATTAATGGTACCCAATATATAGGATTTCAGCTTATTGCACCAAAAGATATTAATAAAAGCTTATTGAGTTTCTTCACTACAAATAAAAAAGAAGGAACTTATCAAGTTACGATCGATCACAGTACTATTAACAATATTTTTAATACAAGTGAAATTGAAGATATTAATAATTATTCTCTAACAAATTTGAAGACTATGGGACTCGAGCTAAATTTAAATATTAAAATGCCGGGAAATATTAGTGAAACTAGTTATGGAAAGATCCAGGATAATCAAGTCAAGATTAATCTATTAGATTTTTTAACTCAGGATGAAACGAAGTCAATTTCAATCATTTCTAGTAATCGGCATCAAACGACTCAGCCTGCAAATATTTTTATCTTTGTTGCACTAATTATAATTCTTTACATTATTTTAAGAAAAAGACGTTAATCACTTAATATGTCTTTTTTTTACTGTCTAAAAATGATAGAATTAGGCAGGAAAAAGGAGAATAAGATGAAAAAAAGAAATTGTATTATTGGACAATCTGGAGGACCCACAATCGCAATTAATGCAAGTCTTGCTGGAATCATTCATAAAGCTAAACATAGCGAAGAATATGAAAATGTTTATGGAATGATCAACGGGATTAAAGGTTTATTAGAAGGTCGTTATATGGACCTGCTTGAGGAATTTGATACAGGTGAAAAAATTAATGCTTTAAAACAAACACCAGCTATGTATCTTGGTTCATGCCGTTTTAAATTACCAACACATATTGACAACCAAGAAACATATGTAAAATTATTTGAAATTTTAACTGAATTAGAAATTACTGATTTTTATTATATTGGTGGTAATGATTCAATGGATACTGTCATGAAACTAGATGATTACGCAAAATCAATCAATAGTGAAATTCAATTTATCGGTATTCCTAAAACAATTGACAATGATTTAATGGGTACTGATCATACCCCAGGCTTTGGTTCAGCTGCCAAATATGTAGCTTCTTCAATCTTAGAAGTAGTTCATGATAGTTTAATCTATCAGCTGCAATCAGTAACAATTATTGAAATTATGGGAAGAAATGCCGGATGGCTCACAGCAGCTGCTGCACTGGCTCGTAATGAATATAATGAAGCCCCTGATTTAATTTATCTACCTGAAGTAGTTTTTGATAAAGAAAAATTCTTAGAAGATATTCGAGAAGTATTTAAACGTAAACGCTGTGTTGTAATTGCTGTAAGCGAAGGTATCAAAGATAAAGATGGTCACTTCCTTGATGATGATTCTAAATATGCTAAAAAAGACGCTTTTGGTCATGTACTTCATTCAGGAACTGGAAAAATGCTAGAATCATTAGTTTTCAAAGAATTTCAATGTAAAGTTAGAAGTATTGAATTAAACGTCTTACAACGATGTGCTATGCATATTGGGAGTAAAACAGATTTAAATGAGTCATTTGTAGTTGGACAAAAAGCAATAGAAACTGCGTTAACTGGAAAATCCGGCCAAGTAATGGGATTTAAACGAATTTCAAATACCCCTTATGAAATTGATTATATTTCAACTGATGTAAAAAAAGTAGCTAACTTAGAACAAAAAATTCCAACTGCCTGGATTAATGAAGCTGGAAATGATATTACCCAAGAATTATATGATTACTTATATCCGTTAATTCAAGGTGAAGTACATATTAATTATTTAAACGGTATTCCTGCTTATTACAGCTGTAAACATCTTAATAAATAAACAGTGCAATGCACTGTTTTGGCTCCGTGTCAATAGTGGAGGGGCTTAAGAGATAGCGAAAGCTATCTCTTTTCT